>DASXOU010000070.1:0-30529 GCA_036494045.1 Polyangia bacterium
TTCGCCGCCACGCACCGCGAAATCCAATCGCGTTGCGCCGCGTCGCTCGTCGCGCTCGGTATCGCGTTACGCCCCGTCATTGTCGCCAATGGTTCGCTCATGCGGGGTATTCGGTTCGACACAACTGATCACAGGGATTAGCGCGCGGCGATCAGGCGGCGGCGAAGACGACGGCGGCGTTGGTGCCGCCGAAGCCCGAGGCCGTCGAGAGCGCGACGCGCGCCGCCACTTGGCGCGCGGCCCTGCGCACGACGTCGAGCGCGATCTCGGGATCGAGCTCCTCGCAGCCCGCCGTCGGCGGCACCAGGCCGGTCTCGAGCGTGCGCACGCACGCGATCGCTTCCAACGCCGCGGCCGCGCCGAGCGTGTGGCCGAGCGCGCCCTTGATCGAGTTGAGCGGCGTCGCCGCCGCGCGCGCGCCGAGCACCAGCGCCAGCGCCTTGGCCTCCATGAGATCGTTGAACGGCGTGGCCGTGCCGTGCGCGCTCACGTAGCCGACGTCGCCGGCGGCGCGTCCGGCGTCGGCGAGCGCGGCGGTCATCGCGCGCGCGGCGCCGCGGCCTTCGCGATCGGGCCCGGTCATGTGCACGGCGTCGGCGGCCACGCCCCAGCCGTCGACGAAGGCGCGGATGCGGGCCCCGCGTGCGCGCGCGTGCGCTTCGGACTCGACGACGACGAAGGCGGCCGCTTCGCCGAGGTTGAGCCCACGCCGCCGCCGATCGAACGGGCGGCACGGCGCGGCGTCGCCCGCCTTGAGCGCGCCGAAGCCGGCGAGCACGAAGTCGTGCAGCGCATCGGCGCCGCCGGCGACGACGACGTCGCAGCGGCCGCGGCGCACGAGGTCGAGCGCGGCACCGATGGCGACGTTGCCCGACGCGCACGCCACCGACGGCACGACGAGCGGTCCGCGCGCGCCGATCGCCGCCGCGACCGCTTGCGGCGGCCCGGCCTGGCCCCAGCGCGCCGGCGCCGCCAGCGACGCGGGCACCGAATCCATCGTCGCGCGCACCAGCGGCAGCCAGCCGGCGATGCCGCCGAGCGTGGTGCCGAACGCCAGGCCCATGCGCGCGCCGGCTTCGGGATGTCCGGCGTCGGCGAGCGCCTCTTCGGCGGCCCAGGTCGCCATCGTCGCCGCGCGCGACGGCGCCGACAGCGGCAGCTCCTCGACGAGCGCGACCGGCCCGCTGGCGACGCCGGCGAGCTCGGGCCGCTCGCGCATCGCGCGCTGCCCCTCGACGAGCGCGGCCCACAAGCGGTCGGCGCCGCGTCCGAAGCCCGAGACCGCGCCGACGCCGGTGATGACGCCGCGCGTGGTCACGTCCGGCGCGCCGGCGGATTCCAGAAGTCGAAGAAGTTGAACCACTGCTCGGGATAGCGGCGCACGTAGCGCTCGTAGACGGCGACGACGCGCGCGGTGGCCTCGCGCAAGTCGGCGTCGCGATCGGCGGTGTGCCGCACTTCGATCGGCGGCTCGACGTGAAACGTGCAGTTGGTGCGATCGGCGTCGGCGATGATGAACGTGGGCAGAAGCGGCGTGCCGGTCGCGCGCGCGAGCGTCGCCGGACCGAGCGGAAACGGCGCCGGCTCGCCGCAGAACGGCAGCATCACGTGCGGCCCGCCAGCGAAGCGATCCATCTGCATGCCGACGAGCTCGCCGCGACGAAGCACGCTCGCGAGCTCGAGCATGGAGAACGGCGAGCTGGTCGTGTACACGATCTTGAACTTCTCGCGGAACTGCCGCTCCCACTCGGCGGTGCCTGCGTTGGGCTCCTGGGCCATCGCCATGGTCAGCGGCGGATAGGCTTTCCGCTGCATCAGGATGGGCGCGATCTGCCAGAAGCCGAGATGCCCGGTGACGACGACGGCGCCGCGCTTTTCCTGCTGCAGCGCGAAGATGTGCTCCTGCCCGAGGGTGACCGCGTCGACGGGGACGGGCTGGCCGTGATGCAGGCAGTACATGTTGGTGATCGACTGCGCGTAGTTCACGAAGAGGCGGAAGCTGCGCGCCTTGGCGTCGATGGGGGCGAGCGGCTGCACGCGCGCGAGGTTGGCCTCGATGGCGCGGCGCGCGCGCGGCACGAGAACGTAGAAGATGCCGGCCCAGAAGGGCATGGTCGCGCGTTGCATCGGGTGCGAGAAGTTCTTCACGCCGAACATCATGATGCGGCGATAGACCGGCCCTTCGAAGCGATGGCGGAACGCTTGAGCGGGCGACTGCTGGGAACTGCGCATACCGGGGCGGAGTATCCACGAAATCGGGCAGGCCGTCACCTCAGGCCGCTTCGTCAGTTGCGGGCGAGGGCGAGCGCGGCGAGGAGATCGTCGTGCGCGTCGGCGCGATCTTCGACGGCGAGCTGCGCTTCGAGGCGGCGCGCGACCGCGGCGTCGTGCGTGCGCGCGGCGATGCGGCCGACGGCGAGCCAGGCGCTGCCGCGCACGCGCGGATCGGCGGCGGCGGCGAAGAGCGCGTCGACGGCGGCGGCGTCACCGACGAAGCCGAGGTAGTGTGCGGCGTCGCGTCTTTGCGCGGCGAGCTCGTGATCGCCGGTGGCGGGCGGGCGGCGGCAGATGGCAGCCAGGCGCGCGGCGGCGGCGCGGTCGCGCAGCCGGCCGAGCATGACGGCGGCGCGATCGGCGAAGCGCTCGTCGGCGAGCAGGAGCTCGAGCGGCGCGCGCGCGCGGTTGTCGGTGAGCTCGGCGAGCGCGAGCGCGGCTTCGGCGCGGACCTCGACGCCGGCGTCGGCGTCGCCGAGCACGGCGCGCAAGGCGGCGCCGCCGGCGTAGGCTTCGCGCGCGCCGAGCTCGCGGGCGGCGGCGGCGCGCGTCGCTGCCGATTGGGCGCGATCGGCGACGGTGGCGGCGAGCGCGGCGACGGTGGGCGCGCCCAGCCACGCTTGCAGCGCGGCGGCGAGCGGCGCGGCGACGTCGGCGCGCGCGGCGGCGAGGTTGTGTAGCTCGGCGGGATCGGCGGCGAGATCGTAGAGCTCGTCGACGTCGCGGCGCGTGTCGCGCACCAGCTTCCACGAGCCGCGCAGGATCATGCGCGACGTGTCGACGGCGGCGAAGACGTCGCCACCGTTGTGCGGCGCGGGCAAAACGGGCGCGTCGAGCAGCGCGGCGACCGCGGGCAAGAGCCCGACGAGCGAGACCGGCGCGTCGATGCGCGCGGGCGCGAGCGCGCCGCCGACCAGCGCGATGACCAGCGGCACGCGCAGCTGCTCGTCGTAGAGCGAGGTGCCGTGATAGGCGCCGCCGTGCTCGCCGAACTCCTCGCCGTGATCGGCGGTGACGACGAGGAGCGTCGGTCGCGCGAAGATCGCGAGGCCCTCGACGAGCCGCCCGAGCGCGCGATCGACGGCGCGGACCTCGGCGTCGTAGCGCGCGATCGGCGGCGCATCGCGCGCCAGCTCGTGCGGCTCGTAGGGCTCGTGCGGATCGAAGTAGTGCAGCCAGAAGAACGAGCGCGGCTCGCCACGGGCGGCGGCGCGGCGCATGCGCGCGAGCGCGGCGTCGGTGAGCGCGTCGGCCGGCTGCGTGCGCGTGTCGGCCCAGGCGACGCCGAAGTGCGCGGCGGCGTAGGGCGCGAGCGTGGTGCCGCCGTCGAAGAAGAGCCCGGCGGGGTAGAAGTCCTCGGTGTTCCAGCCGGCGGCGCGCAGCTGCTCGGCGAGCGTGGGCGGGCGATCGTCGAGGCGGCCAGGCGCGCGCGCGGTCATGAGCGAGGTGATGGACGTCGCCGTCGACGGCGCGGCGGCGTATGCGTGCGTGAAGGTGACGCCGCGCGCGGCCAGCGCCGCCAGCGCGGGCATGCGCGCGAGCCGATCGGCGCGCAGCGCGTCGACGGTGACGAGGACGAGGTGCGCGTTGGCGAGCGAGCCGTCGTGCGCGAGCTCGGCCGGCCAGGCCGCGTTCGCCGACGACCGCGATGCCGACGGCGACGATGGCGACGACGACAGCGCGTTCGCTGCCCGCGCCGGCGGCCGCGGCGGCGCGATCCGCTCCACGACCTCGAGCACCAGCGACGCCGACGGCGCTTGCGCGTGCGTGACGAAGCGCGTGTTGGCATCGAGCCGCGCCAGCGCCGCGCCGCCGATCACGAGCATGCAGCCGATCGCCGTCGCGACCAGGCCATTGCGCGTCCGCGTCTGGCCGCTTGCGCCCGCCCGTCGCAGCGCGCACGCCAGCGCCGCGAACGCGCACACGAGCAGCGTCGCGCGCAGCGACGGATACAGCCGCCGCGGCAGCGCCCACAGCGTCACCAGCTCGCCCGCGCCGATGGTCGCCGCGATCATCCGCGGCGCCCGCGCCGTCGCCACGATCGCCGCCGCGATCGCGATCGGCAACACGATCGCCGCCGCCACGAACCCGATCGCGCGCACCGCCGTCGCCGTCGCCGCCAACGGCACGCCCACGATCGCGCCCGCGATCGCCGCCGCCGCCCACGCACGCACGCGCCGCTCGCCCACGAGCGCCTCGATCCACGGCGCCAACGCCAACGCCGCGCCCGCCACGATCGCCGCCACCGCCAGCGCGATCGCCGCGCGCTCGCCGACCGATCCCCACGCGCGCCGAAGCGCCCACGCATCGCCGAGCGCCACCACCATCCCCGCCTGCAACGCCGCGCGCCGCGTCGGTCCCACGGCTGCAGTCTACCTGCTATATAGAAACCGTGTCCGCCGCCGCCGTCGATTCGCTGAATCCCGCGCAAAAGGAGGCGGTCCTCCATCCCGGCGGGCCGCTGCTCATCCTCGCCGGCGCCGGCTCGGGCAAGACGCGCGTCATCACCTATCGCATCACCGAGCTGCTCCGCCGCGGCGTCTGGCCCGAGCGCATCCTCGCCGTCACCTTCACCAACAAAGCCGCCGGCGAGATGCGCGAGCGCATCGAGAAGCTCACCGGCGGCCGCGCCCGCGGCATGTGGGTCGGCACGTTTCACGCCACCTCGGCGCGCCTGCTGCGCATGTACGCCGAGAAGGTCGGCCTCGGCCGCGACTTCGTCATCTTCGACGACAACGATCAACGGACGCTGGTCGCGCGCGTGCTCAAGGATCTCGGCATCGCCGATCGCTTCGCCACGCCGCGCGCGATGCTCTCCGCCATCGACGGCGCCAAGAACCGCGGCGAGAGCGCGGCCGACTTTGCCGGCCACGATTACTTCAGCGATCTGGTCGCGCGCGTCTACCCCGTCTATCAGGAGCGCCTCACCCGCGCCAACGGCGTCGACTTCGGCGATCTCCTCTTGAAGACGCTCGATCTCTGCCGCGACGCCGACGTCGGCAAGCGGCTCGCCGATCGCTTCGATCACGTGCTCGTCGATGAGTTCCAAGACACCAACCGCGTGCAATACGATCTCGTCAACCACTTGTCGTCGCGCCTGGGCAACCTGTGCGTCGTCGGCGACGACGACCAATCGATCTACTCGTGGCGCGGCGCCGACGTGCGCAACATCCTCGACTTCGATCGCGACCACGCCGGCACCCACACCGTCAAGCTCGAGGAGAACTACCGCTCGACGCAGCTCATCCTCGACGCCGCCAACGCCGTCATCGCGCGCAACCTCGAGCGCAAGCAGAAGCGGCTCTACACGTCCAAGGGCGAGGGCGAGCTGCTGCTCTATCACACCGCCGAGGACGAGCGCTCCGAGGCGCAGTTCGTGGTGCGCGCCATCAGCAAGCTCACGCTCGACGACGGGCGCGTGCCGTCCGACTTCGCCGTCTTCTACCGCACCCACGCGCAGTCGCGCGCGCTCGAAGAGGCGCTGCTCGCCGCCGACATGCCCTACGCGGTCATCGGCGGCATCCGCTTCTACGATCGCGCCGAGGTCAAGGATCTGCTCGCCTATCTGCGCGTGCTCGCCAACCCCGCCGACGAAGTGTCGCTCGAGCGCATCATCAACAAGCCCACGCGCGGCATCGGCGAATCGACCTACGAGCGCGTGGTCGCGCGCGCGCGTGCCGACGACACCACCGTGTGGAACGCGATGGAGTCGCTGTTTCGGAATGGAGATTCCGAAATTGGCCCGTCGCCGCGCAAGAAGCTCGCCGCCTTCGTCGAGGTGATGAACGACCTGCGCTCGGAGTTCGTCACCCACGCCGGCTCGCTCGGCACGCTCGCCGACGCCGTCCTCGAGCGCACCGCCTACGTCGAGCGGCTCTCGGCCGACGGCTCGCACGAATCGCAGGAGCGCATCGAGAACCTGCTCGAGCTCACCGGCTCGATCAAGGACTACGAAGGCGACGTCACCGCGCGCGAGGGCGCGCCGCCGACCATCCACGACTACCTCGAGCAGGTCTCGCTGGTCGCGCCCGCCGACGCCGCGCAAAAGGGCGTCACGCTCATGACCGTGCACGCGGCCAAGGGGCTCGAGTTCCCCATCGTCTTCGTGACCGGCCTCGAGGACGGCGTGTTTCCGTCGCTGCGCAACGGCGAGGACGAGGACGCGCTCGCCGAGGAGCGCCGGCTCGCCTACGTCGCCATCACGCGCGCCGAGGAGCGCCTCTTTCTGACCAACGCGCGCCATCGCCGCTTGTTCGGCCAGGACGCGCGCCCCTTCGTCGAGAGCCGCTTTCTCGCCGACATCCCCGATCACACGATCGCGCGGCCGGTGAGCCAGCCGAAGCCGCGCCCGCAATGGATGGATCGCCCGCGCGAAGTCCCGAGCACACGCACCATCGAGCGCGACAGCGGCATCTCCGTCGAGTACGACACCGACGCCGCCGGCTACGATGAGCTCGAGAGCACGTTCCGCCTGGGCCAGCGCGTGCGCCATCCCAAGTTCGGCGAAGGCGAGGTGCGCGGCTTCACCGGCACCGGCGGCGACTTGAAGCTGACCGTGTACTTCCCGAAGGTCGGGCCGAAGACGATCATCGCGCGCTTCGTGGAGCTGGTGTGAGAAAGCGGCTGCGTGAGCTGTGGCGGACCATCGTCCACGAGCACACGGCGCCGGGCCGCATCGCGGCGGCCATCGTCGTCGGCGCCATCGTCGGTTGTACGCCGCTGTTCGGCTTGCACATCGTCGTCTGCCTGGCGCTGGCGTGGCTGCTCGGGCTCAACAAGCTCGTCGTCTACGGCGCGGCCAACCTGTCGATCCCGCCCATGGTGCCTCTCATCGGCTTCGCGTCGGTGCAGCTCGGCGAGCGCATCCTGCACGGCCGCTGGCTCGGGCTGCATCGCGCCGACTTCGCGCTTGCCAACATCCGCACGCTGGCGCGCACGTTCTTCGTCGACTGGATGATCGGCGGCGTCGTGCTCGGCGCGGCCATCGGCGTCCTCGCCGGCGGCATCGTCTGGGCGCTGCTCAGCGCCCGCCGCGCGCGCATCTCGCGCACCGCCGACACGATCGGCGCCGCGATCGACGTCGCGCGCCGTCGCTACGACGGGCTGCACCCGCGCTTCAAGTGGTACGCGCGCATGAAGTACGTCATGGATCCGTGCTACCGCGCCATCGCGCAGCTGGTGCCGCCGGGCGCGTTCACCGTCGATCTGGGCAGCGGCCTCGGCATGCTGCCGGTGCTCCTCGGCGTGCTCGGCGACGGCCGCCGCGCGCTCGGCGTCGAGTGGGATCGCAAGAAGGTCGAGTGCGGCCTGGTCGCCGCGCGCGACTTGACCGACGTGCAGCTCGTCGAAGCCGACGCGCGCGCCGCCGAGTTGCCCGCGTGCGACGTCATCACGCTCGTCGACATGCTGCACTATTGGGACGACGAGGCGCAGCGCGCGCTCCTGGCCCGCTGCCGCGCGGCGCTGCGTCCGGGCGGGCGCCTCCTGGTGCGCGAAGGCGATCCGTCGCGTCGCGGCGGCGCGCGGCTGACGCGCGCGATCGAGGCTGCCGTCACGCGGCTCGGCTGGAACCGCGGCCCGCAAGTGCGCTTCCGCGACCTGGCCGCGCTGCGCGCCGACCTCGAGGCGCTCGGCTTCGCCGTCCGCGTCGACGAGGTCGCCGCGCGCACGCACCCCGGCAACGTGCTCCTCGTCTGCGACGCGGCTCGCGACGCGGCTACTTGAGGAACGGCGCCGGATCCACCGGCCAGAACGCGCGCGTCAGCGGATACATCCCGAAGTGCAGATGCGGCGGCGTCGTGCGCGCGTTGCCGGTGTTGCCGACGTAGCCGAGGACGTCGCCGGCGTCGACGTGATCGCCGACGCGGAGCGCCTTCTCGAAATGATCGAGGTGCGCGTAGTAATAGAGCGTCGACGGCTTGCCCGCCACCCACACCGTGTTGCCGCCGAGCCGATCGGTGGTGCCGATGCGCACCACCATGCCTTCGGCCGCCGCCACCACCGGCGTCCCGCGCCGCGCGAAGATGTCGATGCCCGCGTGCGTGCGATGCCCCGAGCGCGGCTCGCCGAACGACGAGTGCAGCGCCGGCCGCTTGACGCCGACGACGGGCACGAGCAGCGTCCCCGGCGATCCCGAGTAGCGCACCATCGCCCACGCCGTCCGATGGGTCACGACGACGCCGAGCACGAAGCAGACGCAGGCGGCGATCGCGCCACGCTTCAGCCAGCGCTTCAGGCTCGGCATCATGCTCGTCTTACGTCGCCGACGCGCCGCGACCTTCCTTGGTCACGCGCGTGCGCACCTCGACGAGCCGGCGCAGCACTTCGAGATCGCGCCGCGCGTCGACGAGCGCGATCGCTTCCACCAGCGGCACGAAGCGCACCTCGCGCGTCTCGCCGTCATGCTCGCCGTCGTCGGCGACGAGCGCCATCTCGTAGAAGTAGGTGAAGTGCAGCCGCCCTTCGTGCAAGACGAGCAGGCGCACGATGCGCGCGCGCAGCCCGCTCTCCTCGTAGACCTCGCGCAGCGCCGCCGCCTCGGCGCTCTCGCCGTCGTCGATGCGCCCCTTGGGCAGCGTCCAGCGCCAGCGGTTCTTGCGATCGCGCTGCCGCACCAGCGCCACGCGATCGTCGCCGTCGCAGACCACGCCGCCCGACGACGCCCACTTGCCGCCGCCAAACAGGCGCCGCAACACCCTCCACATCCCTAATCCGGCTGCGCGACCGTCGTCAGCGACACGTCGGATTCCTTGGCGCCGCGCCGCACGTGCAGCACGATCTTCTTGCCCACGCCGGCGTTGGCCGACAGCCAGCGCAGCCGCTCGGCGTCGTCGATGTCGACGCCGTCGAACTTCAAGATCACGTCGCCGCGCGCGATCCCGGCGTGCTGCGCCGGCGAGCCCGGCACCACCAGACCGACCAGCGCGCCCGTCGGCAGCTCGACGCCGACGCGCGCCGGATCGATGGGCCGGATCCCCAGCCAGCCGCGCTGCACCTTGCCGAACTTCTTGAAGTCGGCGACGTCGCGCTTGGCCATGTCGATGGGCACGGCGAACGCGAGGCCTTGCGCGCGCGCGTTGATCGCGGTGTTGATGCCGACGACCTCGCCCTTCATGTTGTAGAGCGGCCCGCCCGAGTTGCCGGGGTTGATGGCCGCGTCGGTCTGGATGAAGTCCCAATAGCCGTTGTTGAACCCGCCGAGCTGATCGCCGCGCCGCCCCTTGGCGCTGACGATGCCCGCCGTCACCGTCGACGACAGGCCGTACGGCTCACCGATGGCGACGACCCACTCGCCGACCTCGAGCTTGTCCGAGTTGCCGAGCACGGCCGCGGTCAGCCCCTTGGTGTCGATGTGCAAGAGCGCGACATCGGTCGGCGGATCGCGCGCGACGATCTTGGCTCTGAAGGTCCGCTTGTCGTCGAGCTGCACGTCGATCTGATCGGCGGCGCGTCCGCCGAGCTCCTCGGGCGCGACCACGTGGTTGTTGGTGAGGATGTCGCCGTCGGCCGAGATGATCACGCCCGAGCCGAGCGACGCCGCGTGCTCGTCGGGCGGCTGCACCAGGCGATAGAACGGCGAGTCCTCGCCGAAGGGAAACACCGCAACCGGCCGCTGCTTGATGAGCAGCGTCGAGTGGATGTTCACCACCGACGAGCGCGCGTGCTTGACGAGATCGACGAACGACGCCGGTGCGCCGGCGACCGGCACCACCGGCTGGCCCGCGTGCGCCGGCACCGTCGGCTGCGTCTGCTGCGCCAGCGCCGGCGAGGGCTGCCTCTTGGAGAACACCATCAGCCCGATGAGCGAGCCGACGGCCGCGGCGAAGACGAGGCTAGCGCTTTTTCGCATCCACATACTTCATGCGCAGGTCGTAGAGGAGGTTGTCGAGCATCTGCGCTTCCTCTTGCGTCAGGTTGCCGCGCGTCTTTTCGCGGAGCATGCCGAGGATGTCGATGGTCTGCTTGGCCAGCGGCAGATTCGCCTGGCGCGAGCGCGAGTCGGGATGCTCGAGCTCGCCGAGGTGCACCAGCACCGACGAGGCCAGCGACATCACGAACATGCCGAAGTCGATCGCGACCGACTCGGCGTCTTGCGTCTCCGCGTCTTGTTTTTCCGTGTTCTCGCTCATGATGACCTCGGAATCTCGACGGTGAGGACGCCACTTTGGAAGCGCACGCGGCGCTTTTGCGCGTCGGCGTCGTCGGGCAGCGCGATGGCGCAGCGGAACTCGCCGTAGCTGCGCTCGAGCCGGTGATAGTTCGCGCCCTCGCCGCCGGCGAAGTGGCGCCGCCCGCGCACGGCGAGCTCGCGCCCCTCGACCTCGACGGCGACGTCGCCGGCGGCCACGCCCGGCAGCTCGACCGCGACGAAGACGGTGTCGTCCGTCGCGAAGACGTCGGTGGCCGGCGCGAACGCGCCCTCGACGGCGGAGGCGCCGCGGGTCTGGCGCTCGTCGAACAGCCGATTCATACGCTCGCGCAGCATCGAGAGCGCGCGTGTGCCGTCCCAGTCGTTGACGCCCATCGCGAGGGAGTTTACTGCGACGCGCGGAGCAGTGCTACTCGGAGTGGACGCCGTTGGCGCCCGGATCCGGCTCGTCGTCATCGTCGTCGAGGTCGATCGGCGCCTGCTTGCCGGCGACGTCGTCGAGCGACTTCAAATGCTTCTCGTAATCCTTCTTGGTGATCTGACCCTTGCGCAAGCGGCGCTCGAGGGTTCGGACGTCCCAGAACCGAGGATCATCCTGCTTGATCGTCATGGCGCAGCGTGTGTAGCAACGACGGCGCCTCGTGTCAATCGCCGAAGGGCCTGTCCTAGTTACGGCGGATGGCGATGTAGCTCGAATCGAGCGTGCGCAGGTCGTGGACGACGCCGGTGGCGCAGCCGCGCGCTTCGTAGAGCCAGACGGCGCCGAACGGATCGGTGCCACTCTCGTAGAGCGCGATGTGCCCCGAGGTCGCGTCGCGATGGACCATGGCGTCGGCGGGCGCGACCGTCGAGCGCGGGATCTGGGTCCAGTAGACCTGGTCGTTGTAGAAGTTTTCCGTCGAGAACGGGTGCGCGTCGAGGGTGATCGGGCTGGCCGACGGCACCTGCCACACCTTGGCCACGAAGCCCGAGCAGTCGGCGCCGTACTGCCCGGTGTGCGTGCACGACGGGCACGAGCCGCTGCACGAGCCGACGGTCGCGCCGTCGTCGCGCCACGAGCCGTGCCCCCAATAATAGGAGTAGCCGACGGCGAGCTTGGCGAGGGTGAAGATGTCGCCGGCGCCGACGCCGGCGTCGGCGGTGTCGCCGCACATCGACGGCAGAAAAGCCTCGTCGGCGACGAGGTACGTGCCCGAGGCCCAGCCGCTGAGCGCGCCGAATTGCACGTTCCACCAGCCGGCCGACGGCGTGGTCGACGGGCCGCCGAGGAGCCCGACCTCGGTGCCGCACGGCATCTCGGTCTCGATGGTGGCCGAGGTGCCGATGCCGTCGCGCAGGTTGAGCGCAGTGGCGGTCACGCGCGCCATGCCGCCGGGCGCGAGCGCGGCGCCGCCGAGGCCGAGGTCGCTGCCGTCGGGGTCGCCGTCATCGCCGTCGCCGGGCGCCTTGCCCGCGCAGCTGGCGCAAATGACGCACGCGGCCACCAGCGCCGTGATACGGATCATCCCGGCCATGATAACATCCGACGTGGAGTAGCACCTATGAGGTACTTACTTTCGTTGGCTTTGTTGGTGTCCGCCTGCACCCGCGCGAACTCCGAGTTCGTCGGCGGCAATGGCGGCTCGGCAGGAACGGGCGGCGGCGGCGCGGCCGGCAGCGGCGGCGGCGGCGCGGCTGGAAGCGGCGGCGGCGGCGGCACGAGCGTCATGGACCTGGCGGTGTCGGCGCCGCACGACATGGCGCATCCGCCCGACATGGCCACGCTCGACGGCGTCGCGTGCGGCGACAAGAGCTGCACGAACGGCGACGACTGCTGCGTCAACAACCAGGGCCCGATGTGCACCGATCAGAACAGCTGCACCGGCGGCCAGCACCCGACGCTGTGGGACTGCGACGGCCCCGAAGATTGCCCGGGCGCGATTCCGGGGACGCACGCCGAGTGCTGCGCGACGATGTTGGGCTCGACGTGCGACGACTCGTGCTCGCAGGCCTCGGCGGGGGCGGTGCCGATGTGTCACTCGCTGGGCGACTGCCCGGGATTGAGCGGCTACGTCGCGTGCTGCGTGGTCAAGGCGCTGCCACAGTACTCGACGTGCAGCAAGGTCGCCTGCCCGTAGCCGCGCGCTACTGCACCTGCAGCCGCGGCGTGACCAGGAAGCCCTCCGACGGCAGGTTCGAGTAGCCGCCGGCGCCGGCGACGGCGATGCGGTAGGTGCCGGGGTAGATCGCGCCGTTCCACGAGAAGTCTGCGGCGGAGCAGGCCACCGGCACCGCGAACGAGTAGCCCGAGGTCGCGTCGTAGAACTGCACGTTGGCCTTGGCCGCCGTCGGGCTCGGGTTGCACGCCGTCGTCGTCGAGGGCTGCATGCCGTTGAGCGTGAGCGAGCCGCCGACCGTGATGGTCTTGACGTCGAGCGCCTGGCCGGTCAGGTTGCCGCTGACGGTGAGCGCGCCGCCGGCGACGAACGGCTGCGTCGGCAGGTTCGAGTAGTTGGCGCCGGCGACGGAGACGTCGTAGGTGCCGGGGAAGATCGCGCCCGACCAGGCGAACGTCGACGACGAGCAGGGCACGTCGAGGTCGAACGAGTAGCCGAGCTTGTCGTTCGAGAGGCGCACGATCGCCTTGGTCGTCGTCGGGCTCGACGTGCAGGCCGGGTCGCTCGTCGGGGTCGCGCCGTTGAGCGTGATGGTGCCGCCGATGTTCGCGGTCTTGACGTCGAGCGCGTTCGACGGGCTGTTGCCGCTCACGGCCATGGCGGCGTTGGCGACGAACGGCGACTCGGGCAGCGTCGAGTACGACGGCTGGCCGGTGACCTTGACCTGATAGTTGCCGGGGAAGACGGTGCCCGTCCACGCGAGCGTCGTCGAGCTGCACGGCACCGTGAAGCTGAACTGGTAGCCGTTGGTCGCGTCTTGCAGCGTGACCATCGCCTGCGTCGCCGTCGGGGTGCTCATGCAGAACGTGGTCGGCGCCGGCGCCGCGCCGTTGAGCGTGATGGTGCCGCCGACGGTGAAGGTCTGCACGTTGAGCGCCTGGCCGCTGACGCTCGTCGACACCTTGAGGGCGCTGTTGGCCACGAAGGCGCCGTCGGGCAGGTTCGAGTAGCCGTCGCCGCCGTCGACGGTGACGACGTAGGTGCTGGGATAGACCGCGCCCGACCACGAGAAGTCCGACTGCGTGCAGGCGATCGGGAAGTCGAACTGGTAGCCGTTCTTGGCGTCGCTGAGGTGCACGACCGCCTTGGAGTAGGTCGAGCTCGTCGGGCAGGTCGACGTCGGCAGCGCGCCGTTGAGCGTGACCGTGCCGGCGGCGGTCACGGTCTTGACGTCGAGCGCCTGGTTGGCGACGTTGGCGGCGACGGTGAGCGCGCCGTTGGCCACGAAGGGCGAGGTCGGCACGTTCGAGTAGGTCGCGTCGCCCTCGACGCTGACGACGTAGGTGCCGGGGAAGACCACGCCGCCCCAGGCGAACGTGGTCGACGAGCAGGGCACGTCGAGGTCGAAGAGGTAGCCGTCGGTGGCGTCGACGAGGTGCACCGTGGTCTTGGCGGCGCTGTCGTTGCCGGTGCAGGCAGCCGCCGTCGTCGGCGCGGCGCCGTTGAGCGTGACGTTGCCGCCGACCGACGCGGTCTTGACGTCGAGCGCGAGGTTCTGCGCATCGGCGCTGACGGCGAGCTCGGCGTTGGCGACGAAGCCTTGTGACGGCAGGCTCGAGTAGTTGCTGTCGCCGCTCACGATCATCTTGTAGCTGCCGGGGAAGACGACGCCCGACCAGGCGAAGGTCGCCGCCGAGCAGGGCACGGGCAGATCGAACTGGTAGCCGCGCGCGCTGTCGACGAGGTGCACGGTCGCCTTGGCCGTCGCCGGCGACGGGTTGCACGAGGGCAGCGTGGTCGGCGCGGCGCCGTTGAGCGTGATGGTGCCGGAGACGTTGACGGTCTTGACGTCGACGGCGATGGCGCCGACGTTGCCGCCGACGCAGACGCCGCTGTTGTCACAGGTGAACCCGTTCGGGCAGACGCAGGGCACGACGCCGGCCATGTCGGCGGGCGCGCCGCCGCCGCCGCCGCCGCCGCCGCTGCCGCCGGCGCCCAGGTCGCCGCCGCCCATGTCGTGGTTGGAATTGCCACCGCAGCCCGCGACGAGCACGGCGAACGCGAAGGTCAAGAGCTTGTTCGTCATGCGCGATGTGTACGGACGCTTCGTGCGAGGCTTCCCGAGGTGTGCTATCGAAAGAACCCAAATGGCGTATGACGTCAAAGTCATCAACGAGCTGGTGCAGAAGGAGTCGGCGTTCACCGAGAAGCTGCTCGGCGAGGTCGGCAAGGTCATCGTTGGCCAGCGCTACATGGTCGAGCGCATCCTCATTGGCCTGCTCACCGGCGGACACGTTCTGCTCGAAGGCGTGCCCGGCCTGGCCAAGACGCTGACGGTCAAGACCGTCGCCGATTCGCTGAAGGCGAAGTTCCAGCGCATCCAGTTCACGCCCGATCTTCTGCCCGCCGACATCGTCGGCACCACGATCTACAACCCGGCGACGCAGGAGTTTCGTCCCAAGCGCGGGCCGATCTTCGCCAACCTCGTGCTCGCCGACGAGATCAACCGCGCGCCGGCCAAGGTGCAGTCGGCGCTGCTCGAGGCGATGCAGGAGCGGCAGGTCACCATCGGCGAGGAGACGCATCGGCTGCCCGAGCCGTTCCTGGTCATGGCGACGCAGAATCCGATCGAGCAGGAAGGCACGTACGCGCTGCCCGAAGCGCAGCTCGATCGCTTCATGCTGATGATCAAGGTCGGCTATCCGCAGAAGTCCGAAGAGCGCGAGATCATGGATCGCATGACCTCGGGCTCACCGACGGCGACGCGGGTCGAGGCGGTGACGTCGCTCGACGAGCTCTTGTCGGCGCGCAGCGTGGTCAACCAGGTCTACATCGACGACAAGATCCGCGACTACATCGTCAACGTCACGCACGCGACGCGCGAGCCGGCCGCGTATGGCCTAAAGGAGCTGTCGGTGTTCGTGCAATATGGCGCCTCCCCGCGCGCGTCGATCTTCTTGAACCTGGCGGCGCGCGCGCACGCGTTTCTGAAGCGGCGCGGCTATGTCACGCCGGAAGACATCAAATCGGTCGGTCTCGACGTTTTACGGCATCGCGTGATCTTGACGTACGAAGCCGAGGCCGAGAACGTCACCTCGGAAGACATCGTCCGCAAGTTGTTCGAGCACGTCGAAGTCCCCTAGTCGAAGGCTGGATCATGCTGCCGCGCGAGCTGATAAAAAAGATCCGCCGCATCGAGATCGTGACGGCGCGCCAGGCGCAGAACCAGCTCGCGGGCGCGTATCACTCGGTGTTCAAGGGCCTCGGCATGGCGTTCTCCGAGGTGCGGCAGTATCAGCCCGGCGACGACGTGCGCATGATCGACTGGAACGTCACGGCGCGCATGCGCGAGGCCTACGTCAAGCTCTTCGTCGAAGAGCGCGAGATGACGGTGATGCTGCTCGTCGACGCGTCGGGCTCGGGCGCGTTCGGCACGCGCGAGCAGGCCAAGCGCGAAGTCGCGGCCGAGATCGCGGCGCTGCTGGCGTTCTCGGCGATCAAGAACAACGATCGCATCGGGCTCATCATCTTCACCGACCGCGTCGAGAAGTTCGTGCCGCCCAAGAAGGGCAAGAAGCACGTCTTGGCGCTGATCACCGAGATCCTCACGTTCCAGCCGAGGTCGCGGCGCACCGACTTGCGCGTCGGGCTCGAGTTTCTGGCCAAGGTGGCGCGGCGGCGCGCGATCACGTTCCTCGTCTCGGACTTCATCGTCGACGGCGGCACCGGCGCCTACGAAAAGGCGCTGCGCATCGCCAAGCGCAAGCACGACGTGGTGCCGGTGACCATCACCGACCCGATGGAAGAAGACCTGCCCGATCTCGGCTACGTCTACTTCGAGGACGTCGAGACCGGCGAGATCGTCGCCTTCGACACCGGCGGGCCGGGGCGCGCGCGCTACGCGGCGATGGTCAAGCGCGCCCGCGCCGAGCGCGAGCAGCTGTTCCGCAAGCACAACATGGACTTCGTGAACGTGCGCACCGACGCGCCGTACGTGGCGGCGCTGATCGCGTTCTTCCGCGCGCGCGAGATGAGGCTGCGACATTGAGAGCCTTCGCCGCCGCGCTGCTATTAATGATGGCGCCGTGCGCCTGGGCCGACGCCGACATGGCGCACGCCGAGGATCCCGAGGCGCCGACGGTCGGCGTGTCGATCGACAAGACCGAGGCCCACGTCGGCGATCGGCTGACGCTGACGGTGAGCGCGGTCGCCAAGTCGGGGATCGCGGTCATGCTGCCGGCCAAGCTCGACACCGGCAAGCTCGAGATCCTCGATCGCAACGACGGCGACAAGACCGGCCGCGATCTCGGCGACGGGCGCCGCTCGCATCGCTTCGTCCTCGGCGTGGCCGCGTACGAGACCGGCGAGATCGACGTGCCGCCGCTCGCGGTCACCTACATCCTGCCGTCGGGGCAGACGCGCTCGGTCGAGACCGAGCCGCTCACCATCAATATCCGGCCGCTGGTCGCCGCCGACGAGGCGCATCCCGAGCCGCAGCCGGAGCGGCCGCCGCGCTCGGCGATGGTCGAGGATCAACGCGTGGTGCGCGCGCTCAAGTGGGGCGGCATCGGGCTCGGCGGCGCCATCGTGCTCCTGGTCGCGGGCCTGCTCATCCGGCGCGCGTGGCGGCGGCGCACGCCGGCGGCGCTGGTCGCCGAGGCCAACGCGCCCAAGCGCGCGCCCGACGCCGTCGCCATCGAGAAGCTGACGGCGCTGCGCGCGGCGGGAAACTTCGGCGTCGACGGCTATCGGCCGTTCTACTTCGCGCTCACCGAGATCGTGCGCGAGTATCTCGGCGCGCGCTACGGCTTCGACGCGCTCGAGATGACGACGACCGAGGTGCTCGACGAGCTCAAGACGCGCGCCGAGCACCTCGTCGGTGAAGGCGCCGAGGTGCCGCGCTTCTTCGCGTCGTGCGATCTGGTCAAGTTCGCCAAGGCCGGATCGACCGACGCCGCGGCGCTGGCCGCGCTCGACGCCGCGCAGGCGATCGTGTTGTCGACGGCGGCGCCGCTCGAGACCGCGGCGCAGTCGATCTCGGGCCCGGTGCGCTTGCCGCGTCCGCTCGACGACGACGAGGCCGCCAATGGGTGATCGACGGCGCGCCGCTGCGATCTGGCGCGCGCTCGCGCCCTACCTGTTGACGCTGGCGATCGCGCTGCCGTTCGCCGTCTACTACTTCGTGCAGCTGCGCGGGCCCGACATCCACTGGCGCAACAAAGGCGCGTTCGTGCTGCTCGCCGCGGTGCCGCTCGGCGCCTGGGTCGGCTTCTACCTCGAGCGCCGCCGCGTCGGCACGATGGCGTTTTCGCGCACGCACGATCTCGTGGCCACGTCGCAAGGCGCGTTCGGTTACCTCATGCACCTGCCGCGCGCGTGCCTGCTCGTCGGCGTCGGCATCGTCGCGGTGGCGCTGGCGCGGCCGCAGCGGCTGTCGACCGATCCGGCCGAGGTCGAAGGCATCGACATCGTGATCGCGCTCGACGTGTCGAACTCGATGAACGAGACCGACATGGTTCCCGATCGCATCGGCGCGGCCAAGAGCGTCATCGAGCACTTCATCGAGCGCAACGCGACCGACCGCATCGGGCTCGTCATCTTCGGCAAGGAAGCGTTCACGCAGTGCCCGCTCACGCTCGACACGCCCGCCGTCGTGGGCCTGCTCAAGAACGTGCGCATCGGCCTCGTCGACGGGCAGGGCACCGCCATCGGCAACGCGCTCGGCACGTCGATCAATCGGCTGCGCAAGTCGACCGCGAAGTCCAAGGTGATCGTGCTCGTCACCGACGGCGACGATAACGCCTCCAAGCTCGATCCGCGCAAAGCAGCCAAGTACGCCCAGGCGTTCGGCATCAAAGTCTTCACCATCTTGATCGGCCGTGACACGCTCGCCGCCGAGGCGCCGCCCGGGCAGGATCGCTTCGGCAACTTGATCCGCCCGCTGCCGCGCTATCCGGTGAATCCGAAGCTGCTCGAGGAGATCGCCGAGACGACGGGTGGCATGCCGTTTCTCGCCACCGACACCGAGTCGCTGGAGAAGCGGTTTCAGGCGATTCTCGAGGATCTCGACCGTAGTAAGCTCAAAGCGCAGACGCCGCATTACGCCGAGCTCTACCCGATGCTGGTGGCGCCGGCGCTGATGCTGGTGCTCCTCGAAATCCTGCTCTCGCTGACGCGCTTTCGGAGGTTCCCGTGACCTGGGGCGACTTCCAGATCTTGTGGGTCTTGTCGATCGTGCCGATCCTCGTCGTCGCCTACGCGCTCGACGGGCAGCGGCGGCGGCGCCTGCTCGAGCGCATCGGTCATCAGCAGATGATCGCACGCATGACGGCGACATTTTCGCCGGCGCGCCGTCGCTGGCGCGCGGTGCTCCTGGTCGCGGGCGTGGCGCTGCTCGTGCTCGCGCTGGCAAGGCCCGAGGTACCCGGGCGCGCCAAGCTCACCGAGAGCCGCGGGCTCGACCTCGTGGTCGCGCTCGATTTTTCGAAGTCGATGCTGGCGCGCGACATCTACCCGACGCGGCTCGATCGCGCCAAGGCGGAGCTGGCGCGCTTCATCGACACGTTGAAGGGCGATCGCGTGGGCCTGGTGGCTTTCGCCGGCGAGACCATGTCGTATCCGCTCACCGTCGACTACGAAGCGGCCAAGCTGTTCTGGCGCGATCTGACGCCCGACGACATGCCGGTCGGCGGCACCGATCTCGGGCGCGCGCTGACCGCGGCCACCGACGAATTGGTGCGCGTGCGCGCGCGCGAAGGCAAGAAGCGCCCGGCGCAGGTGATCCTGCTCATCACCGACGGCGAGGACACCGAAGGGCGCGGGCTCGAGGCGGCGCGCCACGCGGCCTCGCTCGGCATCAAGATCTACACGCTCGGCATCGGCAGCAACGACAAGCCGCCGGTGCCGCTCTACGACGAGGACGGCAAGCAGCACGGCTACCTCACCGACGCCGCGGGCGAGCCGGTGCGCGTCGGGCTCGACGCCGCGTCGCTCAAGGAGATGGCGGCGATCTCGGGCGGCGAGTATGTCGCGCTCGATCCGCAGCGCTTCGGCGTTGATCGCGTGCAGGCGGCGATCGCCAGCCTCGAGCGCACCGAAGAGGCGGCGCGCTTCGAGCGCGAGCCGGACGACGTCGGGCGCGTGTTCCTGGTGCCGGCGTTCCTGGTGCTGCTGGCGGCGGCGTGCGTGCGCGAGCGGCGGCGGCGGCGGCGCGAGGTCGTGCGCGCGCCATCGGTGGAGGCGGCGAACACCAACATCAGCGAGCCGTCGCAGCGGATCCTGGCGGCGATGATCTTGATCTTCGTGTGGCCGCTTTTGTCCGGCTTCGATCTCTTGAAGCGCAAGGATCCGAACATCGAAGAGGGCAATCGGCTGTTGCAGGCGGGCAAGGCGGCCGATGCGCTGAAGTCGTACGATCGGGCCGTCGAGGCGCTGCCGGACGAGCCGATCGCGCACTTCGACCGTGGAGTAGCGCTCTATCAGCTCGGCAAGTTTCCCGAGGCGCAAAAGGAGTTCCAGCGCGCGTCGGAGGGGCATGATGCGAGCGTGAAGGCCGACGCCTACTACAACATGGGCAACGCGTCGCTCAAGCAGGAGCGCTACAAGGATGCGCTCGACGCGTACAAGCACACGCTTGGGCTGCGGCCCGATGATCGGCGTGCGAAGTGGAACCTCGAGCTGGCGTTGCGGCGGCTGCAGGAGCAGAAGCAGCAGCAGCAGCAGAAACAGTCGGATAAGCAGCAGAAGCCCGACGACAAGCAAAAGCAACAACAGCAGCAGCAGCAGGCGCAGCAGGATCAGCAGAAGCAGCAAGAGCAGCAGAAGCAGCAAGAGCAGCAGCAACAACAGCAGCAAGAGCAGGAACAGCAGGATCAGCAGAAGCAGCAGGAGCAGCAGCAAGCCGCCGAGCAGCAAAAACAGGATCAGCAGAAGCAGGAACAGCAGCAGCAGCCGGGCGACAAGGAGAAGCAGGAGCGCGACAAGCTCGCGCAGGCGCGCGCCAAGAAAGAGCAGCCGCGCGAGATCGACAAGCAGGACGCCGAGGCGGTGCTCGATGCGCTCGAGCGCGTCGAGCCGACGGTGCAAAAAGATCTGGCGCGCCGCCGCGCGGGCTCGCGGCGGCCGGCGAAGGATTGGTGATGCGAACGTTCCTTACCATCGCGGCGACGGTGATGCTGGCTTCGACGGCGCTCGCGGACGCGGCGGGCGTGCGCTTCGAAGCCTCCGTGTCGTCGGAGAGCATCACGCAGGATCAAGAGATCGACCTGACCATCACGCTCGATCGCGCGGGCGCGCAGCCGTTCGAGTCGTATCGCGCGCCGTCGGCGCCGGACTTCGATCTCTTGCACACCGGCGCCAGCGAGCAGACGCAGTTCTCGTCGGCGAACGGCCGCGCGTCGGTGCGCGTGATCGAGCAGCACGTCTACGTCTATCACCCGAAGAAGCGCGGCGCGCTCAAGATCGGCCCAGCGATGGTGCGCATCGCCGGCACCGACTTGAAGACGCGCGAGATCACGGTGCACGTCGGCGCCCCGCTCAAGAACGCGATGTCGTCGGTGGGCAAGGCGCCGCAGCCGGGCATCGCGCTGCCGCCGCCGCCCGACGAGCTGCGCGGCGGCGAAGATCTGTTCGTCGACGCCGGCGTCGACAAGACCAAAGTGTACGTCGGGCAACAGGTGACCGCGTCGTGGCACCTCTATACCGACAGCCAGATCTTGAAGTATCGGCCGCTGGCCGAGCCGAAGTACGAAGACTTCTGGAGCGAAGATCTGTTCGTGCCCACGTCGCACCTGGCGTGGGATCGCGCCGTCGTCAAAGGGCACGAGTACGAAGTGTCGCTGCTGCTCAAGAAGGCGCTCTTTCCGCTCAAGGCGGGGAAGCTCGCCATCACCGCGCTCGAGGCGGAAGCGACGACGATGGAGACCGCGTTCATGGCGGGCGCGTCCGACACGCGCAAGTCGAAGGCGCTCACCGTCGACGTGATGCCGCTGCCCGTCGAGGGGCGGCCGGCCGGGTTCGAGCCGTCGAACGTTGGGCACTACGAGCTGTCGTCGTCGGTCGATCGCTCGGCGGTCAAGGCGGGCGAGGCGGTGACGTGGAAGGTGACGGTGCGCGGCGTCGGCAACATCCGCAACGTGCGGCTGCCCCCATATGCAAAAATGGCCGAAAAGCTCGACGGCTGGAGGGTCTACGAGCCGACGACGAAAGAGACCATCGATCCCGGCGACGAGATCCACGGTCAGAAGGTCTACACGTATCTATTGTTGCCGCAGAAGGGCGGCGCGCTGACGGTGCCGCCGGTCGAGCTCGCCTACTTCGATCCGACGACCGCCAAGTACGGCGTCGCCAAGTCGCAGCCGATCGCGCTCACCATCGAGGGCGATCCGACCAAGGTCGAGTCGGCGTCGCCCACGTCGCCGACGGAGAACGTGCTCGGCCAGCAGGTGCGCCCGATTCGCAACCGCGCCAACGTGCACGGCAGCGTCGGCGATCGGCTGTTTCGCGGGCGCATCGCCATCATCATGCTGGCGGTGCCGCCGGGCGCGTGGCTCTTGGTGCTCATCGGCGATGCGCTGCGGCGGCGGCTCGGCCGCGAGACCGCGGGCTCCAAGCGCCGGCGCGCGCGGCGCTCAGCCCGGCGGCGGCTGCGCGTGGCCGAGTACCACATCAAGGCGGCGCGGCCCTCGGCGTTCTTCGGCGAGTGCGCGCGCGTCCTCTACGAGCACCTCGAGTATCGGCTCGGCAACAAGGTCGAAGCGTTCACGCTCGGCGAGCTGCGCGAATATCTGATCGCGCGCGCCTTCGATCGCGAGACCGTCGAAGCGACCGTCAAAGAGCTCGAGAACTGCGACTTCTCGCGCTTCGCGCCGTCGGCGTCGGGCCCCGGCGAGATGCGCGCGGCGATGCGTCGCGTGCGCGCGCTCTTGCCCCTCATCGAGCGGCAGAAGCCGATCGAGCGCGAGCCGTCGCAACGGAGCGAGCGCTCCAGCTCGAGCCGTCCCATCGTCATCAGCGGCCTCATCTTCGCGCTCTTCTGCGCGACCAGCGCGCGCGCCGCCGACACCGAGATCGCGGCGTCGAAGGACGCGACCTTCCGGCGCGGCAACGACGCCTATTTCCACGGCCACTATCAACAGGCGGTCGACGCCTACGAGCAGGTGGTCGCGCTCGGCGTGGTTTCGGCCGATCTCTTCTACAACCTCGGCAACGCGTACCTGAAGAACGATCAGCTCGGCCCCGCGATCTACGACTACGAGCGCGCGCTCGAGCTCGATCCGTCGCAAGAGGACGTGCGCTTCAACCTCGGGGTCGCGCGCGACGCCGCGCGCAAGAAGGGCGAAGATCGCCTCGCCGGCGTCGAGTCGCAGCCGTTCTGGATGCGCGCGGCCTCGCAGGTCACGGTCAATTGGGCGAGCTGGCTCTTCCTCGGGCTCTACGTCGCGCTGTTCGCGCTGCTCATCGTGTTGCACTTCGTGCAGCCGGGCTTTCTGCGCGTCGGCATGTGGGCCGGCTTCGCCTTTCTCGGGCTCGCCACCGTCGTCGGTGGCGCGCTGCTCGGCGCGCGGCTCTATCTCGCCGATCGCGTGGAGCAGGCGATCGTCCTGCCCGACGTCGTGCAGGTCAAAGAGGGACCCGATCCGAATTACCAGTCGGTGTTCGGCGTGCACGCCGGGTTGCGCGTGCGCATGACCGAGAAGGAGCAGGATTGGGTACGCATCCGCCTGGCCAACGGGCTCGAAGGCTGGGTGCGCGAGCGCGACCTCGGCCGGCTGTGAAGATTCGCAAGGCCACGCGCGCGGATGTGCCGGCGATCGTAGCCTTGTACGCCGACGACGTGCTCGGCCGCGCCCGCGAGACGCCCGACGCGCTCGACGTCTACTACGCCGCGTTCGACGCGCTCGACGGCGACGGTCGCGGAAGCGGCGGCGAAATCCTCGTCGGCGAACGCGACGGCCGCATCGTCGCCACGCTACAGCTCACCATGATCCAGCAGCTCAGCCATCGCGGCTCCAAGATCGCCGAGATCGAAGCCGTGCGCGTCGCCTCTGATCTGCGCGGCGGCGGCCTCGGCGCTGCTATCGTGCAATTCGCCGTCGAGCGGGCGCGCGCCGCCGGCTGCGTGCGCGTGCAGCTCACGTCGAACAAGGAGCGCCTGGACGCCCACCGCTTCTACGAGCGGCTCGGCTTCCGCCGCTCGCACGAAGGCTTCAAGCTCTACTTTTCTTCCTAGCCGCCGGTGTCAGGAACTTCAGGCTCGGCTCCACCGGCCGTCCGCGTGACAGCGCGCGCGCCCGTCGTGCTCCAGCTTCTTCAGATGCGCCAACAGCGAGCGCGCCGCCAGCGGGTAGATCGCCGCCGCGACGTCCGGATACGCCGCCGGCACCAGCGCCTGCACCGTCGCCGGCGCGTCCCGGAGCGCCGCCGCCACGCGCGCCTCGCGCTCGAGCCGATGCGCCACGTAGAAATCGATCCGCGCGCCCCCGTCGACGATCGGCGGACCATGCGCGGGCAGAAGGCGCGTCGCGCCGCCGTCGACCTCGCCGCGCAGCCGCGCCAGCGACTCGAGATAGAGCCGCATGTCGCCGCTGTCGCCGGGCTCGATGATGATCGTCCCCACCGACGCCACCATGTCGCCGGCGACGATCGCGCGCGCCTTGGCGTCGACGAAACACAAATGTCCCGGCGCATGCCCCGGCGTGAACAGCGCGCGCAGCTCGCTCGGCCCGACGTCGAGCCGCTCGCCGTCGTCGAGCAGCCGCGACACGCTCACGCGCCCGGCCACGCGCGACGCGGTCTCGCGATGCGCCCACACCGGCACGCCGTGCTTGGCGGCGAGCCGCGCCGCGTCGCCCACGTGATCGACGTGATGATGGGTGAGCACCACCGCCGCCAGCGTGACCTTCTCGGCCAAAAGCCACGCGTCGAGCCGCGCCTGCTCGTCGGCGTACGGCGTGGCCGGATCGATGGCGAGCGCCCGCGCGCCGTCACCCACGATGTAGCAGTTGGTGCGCGTCGCCGGCGGCAGCGTCGGCGTGCGCAGGGGAATCACGCGGATCCACGGCGCTCCGTCGAGAACGAAAGGGTCGCCGTCGTTGACGGCTTGCGTCACATCACTGGTCATGGTCCAAATTTACCGTGACGACGCCAAACGTCGCGCGTAGAATTGAAGTGTGCTTCGGCTGAGAATGCCGATCGAGCTGCGATGACCAACGTTACGGCTCGCAAGATCCGCGACCATGGACGAGAACGGCCCGCCGTAGGCGTCGGCCGTGTCTACAACGGCTTTCTCGTCAGCTATCCGGTCGTTGGGCGCGGCATGGTCATCTTTCGCGATCCCAACGGGCATCGGATGATCACCACGCCGGTCAAGCGCGTGCTCGCCGATCCCGACGGTGAGTCGGTCTACGTCGAGACCGAGAACAGCGTGTACCGGCTCACGTTCCACCGCCCGATTCCTGCCGCTCCGCAAGCGGCGTGAAGCGCCTCGCCTTCACCGTCGGCCTCGCGCTCGCCGGCGTCGTCGTCATCGGGCTCGTCGGCGGCGATCCGCGCGGCACCCGCTCGATGGTGCGCTCAGAGCACATCGTGCTGGCCGGGTTGTTATTGTGCATCTGCACAACAATTATTACGTGGCGCACAACGCGCGCCTCGGCGTGGTGGCTGGCGCCGATCGGCATCCTGGCGGTGATGGGCGCGCTGTGCGGCTGGATCGCCGGCGTCGAGTTCGCCGGCGACACGGCGACCGCGGTGCGCCTGGCGACGGCGCCGGGCAAGGTCGCGTTCCTCGTCGCCATGACCAGCGCCGGCCTGGCGCTGCCGACAGCCGGCCTATCCGCGCTCGCCCGCCGCTTCGCGCGCTAGGCCTAGTCGCCGCGCGCGCCGGCGTCGGCGGGATCGCAGATCACGTGCACCTGGTCGCATTCCCAGTACCCGGTGCACAAGCACTGGCAGTCGTAGCCGAACGACGAGCGGCAGGTCGTCTCGACCCCATAGTCGCACTTCGCCGTCGACGATTGCTCGGCGCCCGCAGGGCACGCCGCAGCCGCGCCTGACAGATCGGGCGGCGACTGCGACGTCAGATCGACCGGATCGCAGCAGCCGGCGGCGAACAACAGCACGAACGTGACGACTCGCATGCGCCGTCATCTTCCACGTCCCGTGCCACGCACCCGCACGCCGCTATTTGCGCACTTCCCGTCGCCGCGCGCGCCCATCTCCGGACGCCAATGTCGCTTCTACGACCGCACCGACAACGAGGCCGGGCACTGTGGTCGGTTCCGACGCCGGAAACGACCACCGTGCGCACCCGGCCGCCGCCCCACCGCCTACACGACGCGGCAGAGCAGGAACTTCAGATAGCGCCCTTCGGGGAACGCGGGCGGCACCGGATGATCCGGCCCCTGCGACGACGTCGACAACAGCTGCACGCGCCGCCCCGCGTCCTTGGCCGCGCCCGCGACCATGCGCTCGAAGGCCTCCTCGTCGACGAGCTGCGAGCAGCTGCACGTCGCCAAAAGCGCGCCGTCGGCGCACGCGGTCATGCCCAGCGTATTGAGCCGCTGGTAGCCCTTGAGCGCGGCATCGAGGTCCTTGCGCGCGCGCGCGAACTTCGGCGGATCGAGCACGACGATGTCGTAGCTGCGCGGCCGCACCGTCTCGAGGAAGCGGAAGGCATCGGACTCGATGGTCTCGACGTTGCCGAGCCGATTGAGCTCGGCATGCGCGCGCACCCGCTCGGGCGCGCGCCCCGAGGCGTCCACGCACGTCGCCTGGCTCGCCCCGCCGGCGAGCGCGTTGAGCGCGAAGCCGCCGGCGTAGGTGTAGACGTCGAGCACGCGCGCGCCCTTGGCCAGCGACGCCAGCGCGCGCCGGTTCTCGCGCTGATCGAGGAACATGCCGGTCTTCTGCCCGTGCAGCGGATCGACCTCGAGCACAAGACCGTTCTCGCGGCAGCGCACCAGCTTCGCGGCCGCGTCGTCGCCGCGCACCGTGCGCGTCGCCGAAGCGAACCCTTCGACCTGCGCGAAGCCGCCCGCCGCGACCTCGACGATCGCCTTCGGCGACAAGTGCTCGGAGAGCGCGTCGTAGAGCTCGACCTCGCGCTTCTTCATCCCGAGCGCGGTGAACTGCACCGCGCACACGTCGCCATAGACGTCGACGACCACGCCCGGCAGCGCGTCGCCCTCGGAGTTGACGAGCCGATACGCGTTCGTCGTCTCCGACGGGAAACCGAGCCGCGCGCGCAGCCCGGCCGCCTCCTTCACGCGCCGCGCGACCAGCGCCGCGTCGACCGCTTCGTCGCGCGTCGTCATCATGCGCACGCGAATCTGCGAGCGCGGATTGACGAAGCCGCGCCCGATGAAGCGCCCTTCGGCGTCGGCCACGTCGACGACGTCGCCCGGCTGATAGGTGCCGTCCTCGCGCGCGACCGCGCCCGAATAAACCCACGGATGGCCCTGCCACAAAGGATTGGCCCGTCCGCGCTTGAGGAACAGCGTTGCCATGGCCGCGCAACCTAGCACGGAAATGATAAGGTCGCCGACGTGCATCGCATCGTGCTCGTCTGTTTGATGGCGCTCGCGCCCGCCGTCGCGCGCGCGCAAGCCGAGCCGGCGCCCGAAGGCTACGTCCCGCCCGGCCACGGCGAGCCCGAAGCGCCGCCGCCGTCGCCCTACAAATGGCACATCGCCGCCGAAGCGCGACTCGCCGTCCCGCTCGGCAAGACGCCGTCCGATCTCGCCCCCGTTGGCTACGGCGGCGGCGTGCAGCTCACGCGCGCGCTCCTCGAGGTCGGCCGCATGCGCCTCGGCGTCGGCGGCGACTTCGCCTATCAGCGCATCCCGCACTCGACGGACGAGTTCCTGTCACACATGACCTTCGCCGCGCTCGTCGTCCTCGACGGCATCTTCGGCCGCGTGCGCCCGTGGATCAGCGCCGGCGCCGGCCTCAGCGTCGCCGAATATCGCAAGCCGGCGACGCCGGCCATGCCCGTCCTCACCGATGTCGACACCGTCCTGCCGCTGGTGCAGCTCGCGCTCGGGCTCGACGTCATGATCGCGCGCAACGTCGACATCGGCATCGGCGGCGGCTTCGACCTCACCTTCTCGTCGCTGACCGTGGGCGCCCCGCCGGTGCAGGCGTTCGAGCCCGGCCTCTTCTCGGCGCGCCTCGGCGTCGGCTTCCGCTTTTGATTTCGCGCTCGTTGACACACCCGCGCGCGGTCGTTACGTTCCGTCGGTGGTTCTGCGCATCGTTGCCGCCGCCTTCGCGCTCCTCGTCGCGGCCTGCGTCTTCTACGTCGTGACCAGCTACACGCACGCGTTCTGGCACCGCCGCTTGAAGACGCCCATCGGCAACCTGGTGCGCGCCGCCTTCGTCGAGTTCGGCGCCTGCATGCTGCTGCTGCCGTTCTGGCCGCTGTGGCTCCTCGTCGGCGCCTCCTATGAAGCCGCCCACGAAGGCGAGGGCTCGCCCAACGGCGCGCGCCGCCCGGTCGTGCTCCTGCACGGCTTCGCCATGAACCGCACCAACTGGATCTGGCTCGGCCGTCGGCTCGCCCATCGCGGCATCGGCCCGATCTACGCCACCAGCTACTTCTCGCCGCAGTCGGTGCGTCGCTCCGCCGAGCAGCTCGGCCGCTTCATCGATCGTGTGCGCGCGCGCGAAAAATCGGACCGCGTCGACGTCGTCGCCCATTCGCTCGGCGGCGTGGTCGTGCGCTACTACATCGAGCGGCTCGGTGGCGCCAAGCACATCGGCCGCGTCGTCACCATCGGCTCGCCGCACAACGGCACCGTCATCGCGCGGCTGGGCGCGCTCTTTCCCTCGGCGCGCGAGACCATCGCCGGCAGCTCGTTCTACGCCGATCTCGGCCCGCTGGTGGCGCGCGAAGGCATCGCGTTCACGTCGGTGTGGTCGCGCGCCGACGCCATCATCGAGCCGCCCGAGTCGTCGTCGATCGCGCCCGTCGGCGAAGACTGCGTCTTCGAAAACCTCGGCCACTTGTCGCTGCTGCTCTCGCCGCGCGTGCTCGATACGATCGCCGACCGACTCGCTGCATGAGCGTGTTCGACAAACAATTGGTGATCATCGCCGGCAAGGGCGGCGTCGGCCGCACCACCGTCGCCGCGGCGATGGCGATCGCCTCCGCGCACCGGGGCAAGCGCGTGCTCCTGGCGCAGACCAAGTCGAAGGAGCGCCTGTCGCGCCTCTTCGGCGTGCCGCCCGTCGGCACCGAGCTGGCGCGCCTGCGCGATCGGCTGTGGGGCGTCAACATGACGCCGGCGGCGGCGCTGCGCGAATACGGCGCCATGGTCCTGCGCTCGGAGTTCATCGCGCGCCAGGTGCTCGAGAACAAGGTGTCGCGCGCGTTTCTGCACGCCATCCCCGGCCTCGAGGACTACTCGATGCTGGGCAAGGTCTGGTTCCACACCACCGAGACCGAGGACGGCAAGAAGAAGTGGGATCAGGTGATCCTCGACGGACCCGCCACCGGCCACCTCATCACCATGCTGCAGATCCCGCAGGCCATCCTCGACGCCGTGCCCGAAGGGCCGCTCACGCGTCCGGCGCAAGCCGCCGTCGACCTCTTGCGCGATCCCAAGCGCACCTCGATGTCGATCGTGACCTTGGCCGAGGATCTGCCGTCGAACGAGGCCATCGAGCTGTCGCGCAAGGCCACCGAACAGATCGGTGTCACCCTCGGCCCGCTCGTCGTCAACGCGCTCTATCCACCGCGCTTTGCCACCGGCGTCTCGGCGCGCGCGCTCGCCGCGCTGCCCGAGAACGTCGACGACGACGGCCTGCAGCCGCTGGTCACCGCCGCGCGCACCGCGCAGCGCCGCCGCGAGCTCAACGATCGCTACCTCGAGCGGCTGCGCACCGAGCTGCCGGTGCCGCAAGCGCACCTGCCCTACCTGTTCACCGCCGACTTCGGTCCCAAGGCCGTCGAAGATCTGGCGGCGCGCCTCGAGCCACAATTGGCGGCGTTGACGTAACCATATATCATGCGGGCACATGCGCCCGCTTGTGGTCGCGTCGCTGCTGCTCCTGAGCGTCGCCGCCCGCGCCACCGAGACCTACGCGCTGTTCCGCCTCGATCCGCTCGGGATCGAGCCGCAGATCGTCGATCAGCTGCAACGCATCTTGCGCGCGGAGCTGCAGCGCGTGGTCGGCCACGAGCTGCCGTCGGACCGCGCGGTCGCCGACGCCGTCGCCGCCAACCCCAAGCTGGCCAGCTGCACCGCCGATCCGTCGTGCCTGGCGCCGCTGGCCAAGGCGCTCAAGGTCACGCGCGTGGTCGCCGGCAACGTCGGCGGCCTCGCCGACAGCTACGTCGTGAACCTGAAGCTCGTCGACGACAACGGCAAGGAGCTGCGCCGCGTGACCGCCACGCTCTCCGGCTCGCCCGAGGAGCTCATCGACGAGATCCGCGTCGCCGCCTTCCGCCTGGTCGCGCCCGAGCGCCTGGTCGGCAACATCGCCATCTTGAGCGACGTGCCCGGCGCCTCGGTCACGCTCGACGGCATCATCGTCGGCAAGACGCCGCTGGCCGGTCCGCTGGCGGCGCTGCCGGTCGGCGTACACAAGCTCGCCGTCGAGCGCGAAGGGTTCTCCAGCTACTCCGAAGACGTGCCGGTGCGCTTCGAGAAGACGACCCAGGTCGTGGTCCACCAGACCGCGATGTCCAAGCTCGCCTTGCGCGCCGAGCGCCGCCGCCGCGCCGCTGCCGAGACGCCGATCTACGCCAAGTGGTGGTTCTGGGCAGCGATGGCCGGCTCGGCGATCGCGACCGGCGTCGCCGTCGGCTTCGGCGTCCCCAAGCAGCACGCGATCGACTGCGCCAAGGGCGGCTGTCCGTGAAGAAGCTCGCGCTCGCGCTCGCGCTGTTGCCGTCGCTGGCGTGGGCGGCGCCGCTCAAGCTCGCGGTCTGCCCGCCGCACGACGCCAGCCTCGGCGCCGCCGGCGCGCGCATCGACGCCGCGCTCGCCGAGGCCGCGCAAGCGCTCCC
>DASXOU010000071.1:0-5071 GCA_036494045.1 Polyangia bacterium
CGCGACGAAGGTGCGCGCCGCTACCACGACGAGCATCCGTTTCACCGCGCGATGCACGCAGGCACACTCACGCGCCCTCAGCTGCGCGCGTGGGTCGCCAACCGCTACTATTATCAGACGCGCATTCCCCTCAAGGACGCGCTCATTGTAGCCAAGAGCGAGGATCCGCGCTTTCGACGCATTTGGTTGCGCCGCATCATCGACCATGACGGGACCGCCGACGGCGAAGGCGGACTGGCGCTGTGGCGGCGGCTCGGCGCGGCTGTTGGAATCGAAGAGGGCGCGCTGGGACGGTTCGCGGAGGTCCTGCCGGGCGTACGCTTCGCGTGCGACGCGTACGTGACCCTGGTGCGCGAGGCGACCCTCGTCGAAGCGGTCGCCTCATCGCTGACGGAGTTTTTCGCGCCCGACTTGATGCAGCGGCGGATCGCGGCGTGGGAGCGTCACTACCCGTGGATCGGCGCCGAGGCCCTCGACTATTTTCGATCGCGCGTGCCGCGCGCCAGTCGCGACGCCGCGGAGGCGGTGGCATTCGTGGTCGGCGAGGCGCGAACGGCGGAGCTGCAGGAGCGGTGCGTGAGGGCGCTCGTTCGCAAGACCGAGATCCTCTGGCATCTGCTCGACTGCGTCATGGCTGCGCATCCGCTCGGTCCTTCCACATGATGGCTCTCGAGTCGCGCCCACGCCTCAGGCGTTTCGTCCGGCTTCGGCATGACGCCGCTCGCGGGCGTTGGATCTTGCTCGCGCCCGAGCGCGGCTTCGTGCTCAATGGCGCCGCGCTTGCGGTGGTGCGCCGGCTCGGCCTCGGGACGCTCGCGGAGGTGGCGGCCTACGTCGGAGGGACCGGCGGCCTCGGCGCCGTCGCCGACGTCGTCATGTTCGTCCAGGAGCTCGCGCGGCGCGGGCTCGTCGAGGAAGCGTGAGCGGAGCGGTCGATCCGCCCGACACGCTGATTGCGGAGCTGACGTACCGCTGTCCGCTCGCCTGCGGCTATTGCTCGAATCCGGTCGCCTATGAGAGCGCCACGCTCGGAACGACACAGTGGCTGCGAATCCTCGACGAGGCTGCCGAGCTCGGCGTGTTGCAATTGCACCTCACCGGAGGCGAGCCGCTCTTACGGCCCGACCTCGAGACACTCATTCGCGCGGCGCGAACGCGGCAGCTTTACGTCAATCTCGTCACGAGCGGCGTGCCTTTGTCGCTCGATCGGTTGAAAGCTCTCGTCGACGCCGGGACCGATCACGTCCAGCTGTCGCTGCAATCGGCGCGCGCCGAGTTGTCGGACGCCATCGCCGGCGCGACGGCGTTCGTGCAGAAGCTCGCGGTCGCCGACTGGGTCGCGCAGCTCGACGTTCCGCTGACGATCAACGTCGTCCTACATCGGCAGAACATCGACGAGGTCGGCGACATCGTCGCGCTCGCCGCGTCACTCGGCGCCCATCGGGTGGAGCTCGCCAATACCCAATATCTCGGGTGGGCGTTGCACAATCGCGCGGGGCTCCTGCCGTCGGAGGCGCAGGTCGCGCGCGCTCGCGTCGTCGCGGCTGAGGCCAAAGAGCGCCATCGAGGCCGGATGGAGGTCGTGTTCGTCCTGCCGGATTACCTCGCGGGACGGCCGCGCGCGTGCATGTCGGGGTGGGCGCGCCGCTACGTCGTCATCGCACCCGACGGGCGAGTGCTCCCTTGCCAGGCGGCCCATGCGCTCGCCGGCCTCGACTGCGAGCGCGTGGGTCGGCGCCACCTGGCGGAGATCTGGCGTGACTCGCCGTCACTTGAGCGCTTTCGTGGGCAGGCGTGGATGCCTGAGCCCTGTCGCAGCTGTGCCGAGCGCGAGCGCGACTTTGGCGGCTGCCGCTGTCAGGCCTTCGCGCTGACCGGGGACGCGAGCGCGACGGATCCCGCCTGCGCGCGTTCTCCGCAGCACGAGCTCATTCGGGCTGCGCGCGCCTCGGCCGCCGAGGGCCCGGCGTCGGTCGTCCGGCGCCACCTGCATTGGTTGCGTTGACCCTGGCCGGGCGACCGCCGCGGCACACCTTTGGCGTCATGCGGATTCGAACATTGGGTCGTGCGCTCGGCTGGTTCAGCATCGCGCTCGGAGCAGCCGAGGTGTTCGCGCCCGGCGCGCTCGGGCGTTTTCTTGGAAGCTCACGCAAGTCGGTGCTGCGCGCATTCGGTGCGCGCGAGATCGTGGCCGGCATCGGCATCCTCGCAGGCCGTCGGCTCGCGCCGTGGGTCTGGGCGCGCGTGGCCGGCGATGCGCTCGACCTCGCCGCGCTCGGCGTGGCGGCGGTGCGCGGGCGGCGGCGCAATGCACTGGTCGCTGCCGGAACAGTTGCCGGCGTGACCGCGCTCGACGTTTGGTGCGCCCGCTCGCTGTCACGCGACGAGCGACTGCTCGCGTAGATCAGCGCTCTGCGCGCGCGGACGCCGAGGCCAAGGACAAGAGCGGAACGCCGAAGCGGTGGAGCAACGAGGCGAGCTCGCGACGATGGGTCCGAATGACCGCATCGAGCTCAGCGCGCAGGGCGGCGTCGCCGCGTCGTACGCCCATGGCGATGTCGAACGCGAGCGGCTGGTCACTCGAAGTGGGCGCGATCGGCGTAACCGTCAGCGGCGCGTGCGCTCGTCGTGCGAGCCAGCCGGCGAGAGGACCCCAGACGACCGCGACGTCGATGTCGCCCGCGGCGACGGCGTCGATGATCGGCGATTGCGGAAGCGCCTGCGAGTAATCGCCGTACACCGAGAAGCCCACGACGTTCTTGGCGAGGCCCCGCCGCGCGAGCGCTGCCGCCGGCGGAGTATTGGCGTAGTCGTCGCCGACGATCTGCACGCCGACGCGCAGCGTGCGCAGCGCCGGATCATCGAACGACGCGAGCGCGAGCTTGCGATCGCGTCTAGTCACGAAGACGTAGCTCGAACGGTAGTACGGCTCGGTCGCGGCGGCGCGGCCATAGCCGAGCGGAACCTCCATCATGACGTCGCACTGTCGGGCCAAGAGCGTGTTGCGCACGAAGCCGCGCCGTTGCGGCAGCCACGTGTACAAGAGCTCCGCGTCGAGCGCGCCGGCGACCAGACGGGCAATGGCGTTTTCGAAGCCCTCCTGCCGCGCGTTGGAGTAGGGCAGGTTGTTCGGATCGGCGCATACGCGGAGCTGGCGACGGCCGCCGGCGAACGCGCTGGTGCTGATGGTTGCGAGCGCGAGCAGGGGGAGAAGGAGGCGCGCGCGCATCAGTAGCCGCTCGCCGGCGGTTCGTCGCCAATCTTCTTGCCATTGCGCCACGTGTTCTTGCACAGCGGATGCGCGAACAGCGACGGGCCGTCGGCCTTCGAGTACCAGATGTCGTCGGCGAGCGCGCCGCCTTCGGGGTTGAGGCCGAGCTTGTCGCGCATGCGCTTGGCAATCTCGTGATCGGCGCACGCGGTGTCGCCGCTGGCGCCGAGACCGCCGACGCGCGTCTTGCCCTTGTAGAGCGGCAAGCCGCCGCCAAACACGATCGCGCCGCCACACAGCTTCGGTCCCTTGTCTTTGTCGGCGGGCCGCTCGAGGCAGAGCGGGTTGAACGGATTGGCCGCTCCGGCGCCGAAGAGCGAGTGACCGGGCTGGGTCATGGTGTACAGGCGCGCCGTCGACATCGGCAGCTTGTCCGTCGAGAACGCGTTGGCGGTATACGCCTTGGCGCGCGCGATCGACTGGCTTCCCGGCCATGCCGCGTCGGGATCGTCGGTCGAGACGGCGACGGCGCAGATCTGTCCCGAGCGGTCGACGACCGCGGCCCATTCGTACCGTCCGCCGGCGAGCCCGCCGGCTTCGCCTGCGTTCGCGGCGTCCTTCAAGAGCTTCTTGAGATCCGCCGCCGACGGCAGATCTTTGCAACCGCCGCCCGCGCGCGCGCCGGGCGATTCGGTCTTCTCGTCGGCGGCGCCCGGTTGCGTCTCGGCGGGGCTCTTCTTGTCGGCGGCGGCGGGGGCCGCGATACCGAGGACCGCGCAGAGCGCGAGGAACTGTCCGTTGATCATTTGAGCGTCTCCAGATAAGCGACGAGGTCCTGTAACTCGGTGCCCGTGAAGAATGTGAGCGCCGGCATCTGCGTCCCGGGCTTCAGCGAGGGCGCGTTGACGATCCACGCGTGCAACGGCCCGAGCTGGTTCGGCAGCCAGGCGCTCGCCAGCGTCGAGCGGCCGGCGAAGTGGGTAAGATCGGGACCGACGGTCGCGGCGGCGTCGGTGCCGCGGATGCGATGACAGGTCAGGCACGGGCCGCCCATGAAGAGCGCTTGTCCGCGCTGAGCTTGTGCGTCGGCTGGCGGCACCGATGACCGGCGCTGCGAGGCGAGCCAGCGCTCGTACTCGTCCTTCGATTGTGCGACGACGACGAAGCGCATCTTGGCGTGCTCGAGACCGCAGAACTCGGCGCAGGCGCCGGGATAGACACCGGGAGCATCGGCCTCGATGCGAATGTGATTGTGGATGCCGGGCACGAGGTCGACCTTTCCGTGTAATCGCGGCGCCCAGAACGAGTGGATGACGTCGGCGGACTCGAGCTCGAGCTCGATCGGACGGCCGACGGGGATGTGGATCTCGTTGGCGGTAACGAACTGGTCCTGCAGCGGACCGTCGACATAGTCGATCTGCCACCACCATTGACGGGCGGTCACGCGGATCTCGGCACGGCCGGTGATGCCGTGCTCGATGGGAAACACGCGCAATACGGCGATCGTTGCGATGAACACGCCGACGAAGGCGATGCCGGGGATGATGAAGCCCCCGATCAAGAGCCAGCCCGTGCCGCCTTCAGCGTCCACGGGCGCGTGCTCGGCGAAGGAGCCGGTGCGGCGCAATGCCACGTACGCGATGAGTGCCCACATGGCAGCGGAGACGACCACGAAGCCGACGACGACCGGCAGGCCGAGCGCGGCCAGGATGCGCGCGGCCGGTCCCGCGGGCGCGAACACGTCGCGCTCGTGCGCGCCCGCGCCGCAGCCGGCGGCGAGGAAGATCCACGCCAGGGCGCACCCAAGCTTCATCGTGGCGCCTCCGGCTCGTTCGGCGTGCGCAGCGACTCGATGTACGC
>DASXOU010000072.1:0-11028 GCA_036494045.1 Polyangia bacterium
GGTCGAGGCGCTCGGGCGCGTGGCGCATGTGTACGCGCCGAGCACCTTTCACCATCGCTGGGTCGGCGAGGCACGGCTGCACGCGCCGGCGGCGCCGGCGGAGAAGCGCCGCGAGCTGCGCGTGGATCGCACGCTCGGCGCCGCGCCGGAGCCCGCGTTCGCCGGCGTCGTCGACGAGCTGCACGTCGACGGCTTCCGGCTCGACGAGACGGTGCTGGTGCATCGGCCGTCGCGCACGCTCGTCGTCGCCGATCTCGTGCACCACGTCGGCCGGCCCGAGGGTGCGTGGACGCGGCTCTACGCGCGCACGATGGGCTCTTACGATCGCGTGGCCTTGAGCCGCATGCTCCGCTGGATCGCGTTCTCCGATCGCGCCGCCGCGCGCAAGAGCGTCGATGCCGTGCTGGCGCAGCCGTTCGAGCGGCTCGTCGTCGCCCACGGCGCGCCGCTGCCCGCGGGCGCGCATAAAGCGCTCGCGGCGGCGTACGCGTGGCTGTCGTGAGTGGTTACTTCTTGAGCGAGAGGTAGCCGGCGCCGAGCGACGCCATCGCGTTGAGCGCCAGCCACAGCGCCGGAATGGCGACGGTGCCGGCGATCGCGACGAACGCCAGGTGCGCGCCGACGCCGAGCGCGAAGCCGGCCGCGAGCCGACGCCCACGCGTCGAGCCGTAGAGCAGCATCATCGCGCCGAGCGGCGCCAGCGCCGAGTGGAACGCCCACGCGCCCGCCGCGCCGAGCGCCGCCGGCTCCCACGCCGGGAACCCATGCGCGAGGATCGACGCCGCCGGAACATGCACGAGCTGCGGCAAGAAGAACAGGCCGCTGGCGCCGACGACGAGCGCCGCCACGCCACCCGCGCCGAGGCCGAGCGCCGCGCGCCCGAGACGACGCAGCCGAAGCAGCATGAGGCCGAAGAAGCCGAGCGCCGCGCCGAGCTCGAGCCCGCCGTAACTGAGCTGCGCCTTCTTGACGGCGGCCGCGGCGTCGACGATGCCGGCGCCGTAGCGATTCTGCGAGTCCTTGTAGCCGCTCTTCGGCTTGCGCGCCGTCTCCTTGAGCACCTTCTCGACGGCGTCGGGATTGGTCACGCCCTGGCCGACCACGAGCGCGGCCACGCCGGCGACGTGCGGCGACGCCATCGACGTGCCCATGAACCACAGGTAATCGTTCTTCGAGATGTCGCCGGGGACGATCGTGTTCTGCAGGACGCCGTCGGGCTGCCCGTCGCCGTTCTGGTCGACGCGCGTGTTGCCGCCGGGCGCCGCGATGTCGATCTGCTTGCCCCAGTTGGAGTAGAAGGTCGTCGTCTCGTCGTACTGCGTGGCGGCGACGGCGATGGCGTAGGGATAGGCGGCCGGATAGCTGACCTTGCCGCGGCCGTCGTTGCCGGCGGCGCAGACGACGACGACGCCCTTGTCGTGCGCGTACTTGACCGCCTTGGCGAGCACCGACGAGGCCATCGGGCCGCCGAGCGACATGTTGATGACCTTGGCGCCGTGATCGGCCGCCCAGCGGATGCCGTTGGCGATGCCCGACACCGAGCCCGAGCCGCGCGCCGAGAGCACCTTGATCGGCATGATCTTGGCGTGGAACGCCACGCCGGCGACGCCGATGCCGTTGTGCGTCGACTGCGCGATGGTGCCGGCGACGTGCGTGCCGTGGCCGTGGTCGTCGGTGGCGTTGGACGAGTCGTTGACGAAGTTCCAGCCGGGGACGATCTCGGTCTCCTTGAGGTCGGGCACCTTGGCCACGCCGGTGTCGATGACGGCGACGATGACGCCGTCGCCCTGCGCCGCCTTCCACGTGTCCATCATGTGGATCTGCTGCAGGTGCCACTGATCCTTGAAGCGCGGATCGTTGGGGAAGTCTTTGTGCTGCGTGACGTCGTCGCGCGACGGAAGCGCCTCGTCGTTGGCGTCGAGCGCGTCCTCGGGCAGGCCGTAGGTGAACTCGAAGTCGGCAGCCTCGACGTCGGGGTTGGCGCGCAGCTCGGCGAGCACGTGGGCGCCGTCGCCGGTGTCGACGGTGTAGATCTCGTCGGCGTCGACTTCGGTCTTCGACGCCGGCGTGAAGGTCACGCCGAGCTTCTTGCCGAGCGCGGCGATGCGATCGTGCGGCTCGTCGTCGCGGAAGTCGACGACCAGCTCGCCGGGGATCGCATAGGCGGCGGCTTCGTCGTCGAGCGCGGCGATGGGCGCCGGATCGTCGTGGGTGGAGACTGCTTGCTGGTTGTCGCGGCGCCAATACCAGATGGCGACGACCGCGAGGATGAACATCAGGACGACGCGTACGAGCCTACCGTTCTTCGTTTCTGGCTTCACGACGGGCCTCCGCTCTCCTTAAGTATATACGCACCAGAGCGGCCGCGCCTCCCCTTTACATTCCGTTAACTTAGATAAGCACCCGCTCGTCGTCTTCGGTGAGCAGGTCTTCGTTGACGGTTTCGGCGTCGCGCAGCCGCTCTTCGGTCAACGTCTCGAAGAAGGCGCGCATTTCCGGCAGTGCGGCCAGCAGGCGCTCGAAGTATTCGCGCGCGAGGAAGAGCACGGTCGTCTGGCGGCCGGCCCGCACCGTCGCGGTCGCCTCGCCGCCGCGCACGAGGGCGATCTCCCCGAAGACGTCGCCCGAGGGCAGCGTCGCCAGGGTCTGCTCGAACGGCTCTTCGCCCTTGAGCACCTCGACCTCGCCTGACAGCACCACGTAGAGCCCGCGGGCGGCGTCGCCTTCGCGGATGACGTCGGTGCCGGGCGCGACGTCGTGGCCGGTGAAGCGGCGCGCCAGATCGACGCGCTGTTGCGGCGAGAACGGGCGGAACAGCGGCGACGTGGCCAGGAGGTTCTTGAGCAGGCGCTCGCGCGTGAAGCGATCGAGCGCCTCGGCGAGCTGCGGCAATTCGCCGGCGGCGGCGCGCAAGGCGTCGGCGCCCATTTCGAGGAGATCGACTTCGCCCACGACCTCGACCGACGCCGAGCGCGGCTGCGCGGCGACGAGCGCGAGCTCGCCGAAGATGGCGCCTTCGCCGAGGCGCGCCAGCTCGGTCTGCTTGCCGAGCGCGTCGGTGGCGAAGACGCGCACGTTGCCGGCAGCGACGAGGAAGAAGCTGGTGCCCGGCTCGCCTTCGCGCACGACGGCGGCGCCATGAGCCAGACGCAAGACGCGTACGGTGCCCATCACGCGGGCGAACGACGCCGGCTGCAGCTCGGACAAGAGCGGCACCGGCGGAAACTTTTCGGGGAACTCGGTCAGGCTGGTCGTCGAGGCGGCGGCATCGGCGGCGGCGGCCGCGGCGGCGCTCGCGTCGGGCTCGTCGATGATGAGCGGCGGCGGCACCGGCGACTGCGGATCGGGCGGCGACAAGCGCCCACCGCGGCCGAGACGCGGCGAGCCGGCGCCATAGAGCTGCGCCAGCGACTCGTGCAGCGTCACCACGTCGGCGCCGAGCGAGTGCAGCGCCTGCGCCGCGACCAGCGCGTGCAGCGGACGTCCGCCCTGCAGATCGTAGAAGGCGACGGCGGCGTAGACGCGACGCGCGAGATCGTGCGCGTGCACGGTTACGCAGAGGTCGGCCACCTTCATGCGCGCGTCGAGGTCCGACGGCACCGCGCGCACGATCGCCTCGTAGGTGCGAAACGCGCGCGGCAGATCGCCGAGCACGACATAGCGGAGCGCCTGCGTCTTGAGCTCGGAAAGGACCAGCATGCCGGCAAGGATATCCAATTGCCGTCCGTCGTGGAATGTCGGGTATACTCGTCCCCGCCGACATGTCTGCGAAGAAGAACTGCGCCGCCTGCGGCAAGCAGATTCCCGACGTGGCCGTGGTGTGTGTCTTCTGCTCGGTGAAGCAGCCGTCGGACGATCCCGAGCTCGCCGAGTCGGCCGCGGCAGCGACGGCGCCGGTGACGCATCAGACCGATCCGACGCTGGTCGGAATCAAGGCGTCGGACGTCGAGGCCGAGCTGGCCAAGAACGACGCGCCGGCGACGGAGAGCAAGACCAACGGCGCGTCGGCGGCGACGATGGCGCAGCTGAAGGAAGCGACCGATGCCGCCGCCGCGGGCGAGATTCCCGAGCCCACCGTCGAGGCGCCGCCGCTGATCACGACCAAGCGCACGCCCATCGTCGAGGTCGAGCCGTGGGGCGGGCTCGGGCGGCTCATCATGGGCATCGGCGGCGGCGTGCTCATGGCGCTGTTCTTCTGCCCGTGGCATGGCGTCTCGTCGTGGCAGCTGCTCGAGACGCTGGTCGGCGCCGACTTCGTGCGCCAGCTCTTCTACTTGACGGGCGGCATCGTGCTGGTCGCCTGCTCGCTCCTGCCGCTGCCGTTCGTCTTCCGCGCGGCCATCGGCACCGGCGTGGCGGCGATGCCGGTCCTCCTCGGTGCCGGCGGGGTCATCGAAGGTTGGCGCGGCGTGGTCGCGGCGCTGGCGATCCTCGGCCTGCCGGCGACGCATCTGTTGCGTTCGCGCGCGCAATCGTCGGCGGCGGCGCGCCTCTTGGTGATGGCGGCAGTGTCGGCGGTGGCGCTGCTCTATCTCCTGCCGGTCTCGTCGGTGGTGCCGATCGCGCTCATCTTCAAGATGATGGGCTCGGGCTTCGGCGCGGCTATTTTCGCGGTGTTCCTGCTGGTGCCGCTGGTGTTCGCGGGGCTGTCGCTGTTCGGCGTGCTCGGGCGCGATCTGACGGACATCGCGGTGCTGCTGTCGGTGCTGATCCTGTTGTGGGCGCCGGTGGGGATGGCGCTGCGCGGGATCATGATCGAGGACGCCACGCAGCTATACGTTGCCGTGGGCCTGTTGTGGGCGTCGGCGACGGCGGCGTTGTCGCTGGCGCAGCTGTTGTCGCTGGCCGCGGCGCGCGCCCCCGGCGATTGATCACCGTCGGCGTCTCGGTGCAGGGGCGAGCGATCGACGCGTTCGACGTCGCCGGCAGCGACGGCGGCGCGGGCGTCGCGGCGCTGGTCTTCGGCGCCATTCACGGCGACGAGCCGGGGTCCGCGGAGCTGTGCCGCCGCTTCGTCGAGGCGCTGCGGGCAGAGGCGCCGCGCTGGCGCACGCTCGTCATTCCCGTCGCCAATCCCGACGGTCTGGCGCTCCATCGCAAGAACAACGCGCGCGACGTCGACCTCAACCGCAACTTCGCGGCGCGCAACTGGACGCGCGACCACAAAGACGGCTACGACCCGGGGCCGACGGCAGAGTCGGAGCCGGAGACGTCGGCGCTGGCGGCGTTGATCGATCATTGGCAGCCGCGCGCGCTCGTCGCCGTGCATCAGCCGTTTCGCTGCGTCAACTGGGACGGCGCCGGGCAGGGGCTCGCCGACATGATGGCGGCCGCCTGCGGCTATCCGTCGGTGGCGTCGGTCGGCTATCCGACGCCGGGCTCGTTCGGCTCGCGCTACGGCGTCGACGAGGGGCGCCGCGTCGTCACCTTCGAGCTGCCGCGGCCGGTTCCCGATGGAGATTGGGCCGGCTGCCTGGCGGCGCTGCGATGCAGTACAATCTTCCCGCCGGCCGGATGACATGAACCCATCGGAGGTGAGCTGGGGGGACCTCTGCGAGCTGCACGTGGTCAAGCGACTCGGGCAGATCGTGGAGCGGCGCCTGCGCGTCGCCGTCGGCTATGCGGACGCGGGCGGCGCGCTCGTCGGTGGCGGCGGCTCGGCACTGTGCGCGCGCGAGGCGGCGCTGGTGTGCGCGGGCGCGGAGCTGCCGCTGCCGATCACGTTCGACTGCGCGGCGTGCAAGCGAAAGACGCTGGCGGCGCCGGTTTCCGTCGAGGGGCAGCTCATTGGCTGCGTGTTCGCCGAAGCGGCGCCGGGCGACGATGGGCTCCTGGCCGAGCTGCTCGAGCTCTCGGCGGCGGAGATGGTCACGTTCGCCGTCGACAGCGCGCGGCGCGATCGGCGCGGCATCGTCGATCCGAGCGCGTTCGTGCCGCGCTATCCCTACGCCGACATCGTTGGGCGTTCGCGCGCGATCCAGGAGCTCTATCGCGTGCTCGACAAGGTCATCGAGTCGGACGCGACCGTGCTGGTCAACGGCGAGAACGGCACCGGCAAGGAATTGATCGCGCGCGCGATCCATTACAACTCGCGCCGCGCCGGCGAACGCTTCGTCGTGCAGAACTGCAGCGCGTTCAACGACAACCTGCTCGATTCGGAATTATTCGGCCACAAGAAAGGCGCGTTCACCGGCGCCATCGCCGACAAGCAGGGCTTGTTCGAAGTTGCGGACAAAGGAACGTTCTTTCTCGACGAGATCGGCGACATGTCGCCAGCGCTGCAGGTCAAGGTCCTGCGCGTCTTGCAAGAAGGCACCTTCACGCCCGTCGGTGACACGGCGCTGCGCACCGTCGACGTGCGCATCATCGCCGCCACCCACCGCGAGCTCAAGAAGATGGTCGAGCGCGGCGAGTTTCGCGAGGATTTGTATTACCGCATCAACGTCATTCAGTTGACCGTCCCGGCGCTGCGCGAGCGGCGCGAGGACATTCCGATGCTGGTCGATCATTTCTTGAAGCGAAATGCGAAAGGGCGCCGACTCAAAGCCAAGCGACTGACGAAATCTTGCATGGCGCGAATGCTCGAATATGCGTGGCCGGGAAATATCCGCGAATTGGAGAACGAGATCGAGCGATTGGTCGTGCTCGCGGGCGACGACAAGCTGATCGGCGAGGAGCTCTTGTCGACGCGAATTCGCTCGGAGACGCGCGAGGAGGGCGGGCCGCGCAGCCTACCGGCCGCCGTCGACGCGCTGGAGCGAAGCCTCATCTACGAGGTATTGAAACGTACGCATTGGAACAAGACGAAAGCGGCGGAAGAGCTGCATATCTCGCGGCGAAACCTGATTCGTAAGGTCAGCAAATACAAGCTGGATCAGCGTCGGCTCCGATAGACAGGAACGAAGTTACAAAGATATTACTTGCCCGGAACGCAACCGAAGTGGCGATAACCGTAAATTCTGGGCGAGGGCGGGTGATGAATATGCGTTTCTTGGCAGACTATACGTTGGGCGTGGTGATCGTGATGGCGCACTTCGTGATGATCTCGTTGCGCGGCGAAGAGCTTCGCCTCCACGACTAAAAACCAATCTCGAGCTGCTACAAACCGAGGAAGGGACGGCCGCGGCCGACGGCGCGCGCTTCGGCGATGCGCGCGCGCACCCGGTTGCACGCGCCGATCACCGCTTCGCGCAGCGGCGCGCCGAACGCCAGACGGCAGGCGATCTCCGACGACAGCGCGCAGCCGGTGCCGTGCGGCGTGACGCCCTCGATGCGCTGGCCGCGGATCGCGGTGTCGCCCTCTTCGTCGACGAGCACGTCGACGATGGTGTCGCCGCCCTCGAGATGTCCGCCCTTGGCCAGGACCGCGCGCGGGCCGAACTGGCGCAAGCGGCGCGCCTGCTGGCGCATCGAGTCGGCGTCGTGGGCGACGTGATCGGCGGTGAGCGTGGCCAGCTCGTCGAGGTTCGGCGTGACCACCGTCGCGATCGAGAGCAGCGGCGCCAGCGCCTGCTTGGCGTTGCCCTCGAGCAGCGGAATGCCGCGCGTCGCGCGCAACACCGGATCGACGACGATCGGCACCTTGTTGTCGGCGAGCCGCTTGAGCGAGCGCCCTACCGCCGTGGCCATGTCGGCGTTGGCGAGCATGCCGATCTTGACGCCGCGGATCTCGAAGTCGTCGATGAGCCGCGCGATCTGGTTCGACACCATCGACGGATCGGTCGGATGCATCCACGAGCACATGACCGAGTCCTGCTCGGTGACGGCGGTGACCGTGCCGGCGACGTGAAAGCCGTGCTGCGAGACCACGTGCGCGTCGGCGAGGAGGCCGGCGCCGCCCGACGGATCGAGCCCGGCGATGATGAGCACCGACGCCTGCTGCAGCGGCCCGCGCACGATGCGGCGCGTGTCGTTGGCCGTGAAATCCTCGGGCGTGAGCGGCGGCGGCGTCGGATGGCGCACCATGAGAATCACCAGTCTACATCCACGAACGGCGGTGCGGCTGTGGTAAAATAGACCCTCGATGCTCCGTCTGCGCCACAGCGTCGTAGTCGTGGCCGCGCTGGCTTGCGTCGCGTCGCTTGCCGTGTCGGAGGCGCGCGCGCAGCCGCTGCCGCAGAACGACGATCCGGTGACGCGCGCGCGCACGCACTTCGAGGCGGGACGCGCGCTCTATCAGCTCGGCAATTACAACGAGGCGCTGCGCGAGTTCGCCGCCGGTTATCAGCTCGCGCCGCGGCCGCAGTTCCTGCTCAACCTCGGGCAGTGTTATCGCAAGCTCGACGATCTGACGAACGCGCGCTCGATGTACCAGCGCTATCTGCACGACGCGCCGGCGAGCGATGCCGAGCGGCCGCAGGCGGAGCAGATCCTCGCCGAGATCGAAAAGCAGATCGCCGATGAGCAAGCGAAGAACGCGCCGCCGCCGCCGGTGATTGCGCCGGCGCCCGTCGCCGCGCCGGTGACGACGCTAGCGGTGATCGCGCCGCCGCCGCGAAGGTCGTGGATCAAGCGCAACTGGTGGATCATTCCCGTCGGTGCGGTGGTGGTCGGTGTCGGCGTCGGGCTTGGCGTGTACTACGGCACGCGCGCGCCCGATCCGTGCAGCGGCGCCAGCCTCACCTGCTGGGACTTGTCGAAGTGAACCCGGCGCTCGACAGGCAAAGCGTGCAATTCGGCAAATACACGCTGGTGGAGCGGCTCGGGCGCGGCGGCATGGCCGAGGTCTGGAAGGCGCGCATCTCCGGGCCGGCCGGGTTTCAGCGCACGCTGGTCATCAAGCGCATCCTGCCGCATCTCGTCGAGGACGAGCACTTCAAGCAGATGTTCGTGGCCGAGGCGCGGCTGTCGGCGCGGCTCAATCACGCCAACATCGTGCAGGTGTTCGAGCTCGGCGACGTCGACGGCGAGTTCTACCTGGCGATGGAGTACGTGCGCGGGCGCGACCTCGTCAACCTCGTGCGCGGGCAATTGGTCAAGGGCGTGCCGCCGCCGGGGCTCGGCGCGTTCGTGGTGCGCGAGGTGTGCCGCGCGCTCGCCTATGCGCACGCGCTCGTCGACGACAACGGGACGCCGCTCAGGTTGATCCATCGCGACGTGTCGCCGTCGAACGTGATGATCAGCTTCGACGGCGCGGTCAAGCTGCTCGACTTCGGCATCGCCAAGGCGCTCGCCGAGGCCAACGAGAACCGTACGGTGACCGGCACGCTCAAGGGCAAGTTCGGATACATGTCGCCCGAGCAGGTCGAAGGCAAGGACGTCGATCATCGCAGCGATTTGTTCGCCGCCGGCATCTGCTTGCACGAGGTGCTCACGGGCAGGCGGCTGTTCAAGGGCGCGAGCGATCTGCAGACGATCGCGATGGTGCGCGACGCCAAGGTCGAGGCGCCGTCCGTGCACAACCCGGCGGTGTCGCCCGAGCTCGACGCGATCTGCATGAAGGCGCTGGCGCGCGTGCCCGACGATCGTTGGCGCGGCTGCGACGAGATGGCGGTGGCGCTCGACGAGGTGGTGCACGCGCTCAAGTGGGGGCCGGAGCGGCTGGCGGCGCTGCAGCGCGAGCTGTTTCCCGACGAGCCGTCGAACTCGGCGGTGGTGAATCTGTCGTCGCTGGCGGACACGGCGGTGCCGTCGCCGTTTCACGAGCTCGGCGTGGGGACGCTGCGGCTCAGGCGCTGGCGGCGGCCGGCGCTGTGGGCGACCGGCGCGCTCGCTGGGGCGATCGTGGCGCTGTTGGTCGTCACCGGCGCGACGCGCAAGAGCGCGCCCAAGGTGACGGCGGTGCCGATGGTGACGGCGCCGGCGGCGGCGGTGACTCCGCCGGCCGCGCCGACGCTGCCGGCGAGCGTGACCGTGCACGTGGGGACGACGCCGGCCGGGGCCGAGGTGTTCCTCACCGGCGACGCGAGCGCGCGCGGGCGGACGCCGCTGACGCTCTCGCTGCCACGCTCGTTGACCGAAACCGTGCGCGTGACCGTTCGGCTGCGCGGCTACGAGCCGCAGTCGTCGGATCTCCTGCCCGATAGTGATTCGCGCCTGCAGATGAACCTGTCGCGCGCGGTGGTGCCGCGTCCGACGGTGGCGGCGCGGCCGAGGCCGGCGTCCAAGTCGGTGAAGCCGGCGTCGCCGCGGCCCAAGCAGCCGGTGCCCGATCTGCACCGCGGCGACGTCGTCGATCCGTTCGCGCGCTGAGCGCGGGACCCCTAGAGCTTGGCGAGGCTGATCGAGCCGCCGCCGGTGCGGATCTCGAGCGAGCCGCCGGCGCCGTCGCCGATGTTGCCGTGGAAGCGGCCCGAGTGGCGCTCGCCGTCCTCGGCGAGGCCGAAGTCGTTGCGCGCGCTGCCGCCGCCCGTCGAGGCGTCGACGGCGAGCCGGCTCGCCGCAGGCACGGCGACGTGGATCGAGCCGCCGCCGGTCTCGACGCGGTTCTTGCCGGCGAGCGCGCCTTCGACGCGCACCGAGCCGCCCCCGGTGGAGACGTCGACGGTGCCGTGCATGTGGCGCACCTCGATGCTGCCGCCGCCCGAGCGCAGGCTCACCGTGCCCGAGGCGTCGTCGATGTCGATGCCGCCGCCGCCGGTCTCGACCTTGATGCCGCCGGAGAATCCGTGCGCGCCGACGCCGCCGCCGCCGGTGTCGATCTCGAGGCGCGCGTCGGCGGGCGCGCTGATCTTGAAGTCGACCGAGGCGTTCTCGTGCCAGCCGTGGTTCTTGTGATCGAACTTGATGCGGATGGTGTTGCCGTCCTGCTTGAGCTCCACGTCGAGCTTGCGCGCCTGATCTTCGGTTTCGGCTTTGCGCTCGATGTCGACGTGAACCGCGCCGGCGGGCCCGGCGGCGAGCTCGACGCCGCCGCCCGAGCTGTCGACGATGATGGTCGGGTGTGCGGCGACCTTGAAGTCCTGCTGTTGCGCGAGGCGGGCGGCGGCCGCGCCGTAGCTGGTGGCGGCGGTGCCGGCGATGACGATGGCGAGGGTGGCGAGGGTTCGCATGCGAAGCTCCTTTGACGGGAGTGACGCGGGGGGCAGG
>DASXOU010000073.1:0-20397 GCA_036494045.1 Polyangia bacterium
GGCGCCAGCCGAACAGGTACGACAGCGACGGCTCGACGATGCTGGTCCAGATGCGCACGGCGGTGAACATGGCCATGGTGACGCCGACGAGCGGCCAGCCGCCGTCGAGCGCGTCGGGCATGACCACGACGACGAAGGCGATGACGATGGCGCCGGCGCCGAGGCCGACCGAGCCGAGCAGCGCCTGGCGGATGAAGGTGCGCGTCGCCATCAGGCGGTGCTGCGCGATGGCGTAGAACAGCGTCACCGACGAGAGAGCGCACCAGGCCCAGCCGGTCGGATAGACGCGCGTGTAGACGGTGTTGAGATCGAGGCCGCCGAGCGTGCCGAGGACGAGCGCCGCGAAAGCCCACGCCAGCTGGCGGCGGCGGCGGCACGGCGGCAGCGCGCGGCCGGCGCGGCGCATGAGATACATGCCGTAGAAGAGCGGCGGCGCCGAGGCGATGCCGGCGATGAACACGGTCGCCGACGGCAGCGGCCAATAGCCGCCGCCGGGCCGCGGCGCCACCGGCGTCAGCGACGGCATGCTCAAGCAGACGAGCGCGGCGACGATCGAGAAGAGCGCCGACGGCAGCCGCCAGCGCGAGCGCAGGTGGATGAGCTCGGTCGAGAAGCTGAGCGCGCAGGGACCGACGAGCGCGATGGCGGCGTAGGACACGCGCGCCGCCCACTGGGCGACGGCGGGCGACTCGGCGCCGAGCGCGACCGCAACGGTGAACGACCACATCGCCGAGAGCAGCGCGATGACGGCGAACCACCAGCGCACGCGCGGCTCGCCCGGCTTGAGCGCGAGGAACATCGCCAACGCCAGCCCGACGCAAGCGCCGATGATCGGCGGCAATGATTGCGGGCCGAACGTGACCTCGGCGGCAAATCCCGACACGCGTGTATTTTACACGGTTTCGTCGGCCAAACGCGCGGCGTCCGCTACTAAACGCGCGACGAGCGCTACATCGGCGGGAAGAACCTCGTAGCGACGGAGATCGGCGGGCGCGACCCAGCGCGCGTCGGCGACCTCGACGGGGCGTGGCGCGCCGACGAGCGTGACCGCGTAGACGAGCATGTAGAGATCGAAGTCGTCGTAGGCGTGGAAGACGACCTCGTCGATGCGGCCGATGCGCGCGTCGCAGCCGAGCTCTTCGCGCAGCTCGCGCGCGAGCGCGTCGACGGGCGCCTCGCCGGGCTCGACCTTGCCGCCGGGGAATTCCCACAAGAGCGGCATCGGCTGATCGGCGCGCCTCTGCGTGAGGAGGATTCGTCCTTCGTCGTCCTTGCAAAGCGCGGCGACGACGAGCTTGCGGGTGCGGGTCGCGTTCGTCACGGTCATATTATTTCGCACGTAATTTTGCGCATTTTATCTCGTTACCGGTCTTGACGCGCTCAAACACGCAGCCTATGGTTCGCGGCCGAGGAGCCAACCAGTGAAGCTGTATACCGGCAAGATCGCCACCATCGCCGAAGAGATGATCCGCACCCTTTCGACCGATGGCGACATCGAGGTCGGCGACGCCCACGAATCCCAGCTCGACATCGAAGCGATCCTCAAGGAGTACGTGAGAGTCGATCGCGAGCTCACCGACAAGGCCAAGGATCTGATGGAGCAGCGCAACCTGCCCTACGGCCAGTTCGGCAAGCTCAAGCGCGCCATGGCCGACGAGAAGCAGTTCGCGCTCGGCGAAGAGGCGACGGCGTGGATGGCGAACCAGATCCTCGAGAGCTTCATGGCCTCGGCGCACGTCGAGGAGGTGTTCGCCGACGACGTGGTCTTGCGCAAGAAGGTCCGCGACATCCTGCGCAAGCACATGATGGTCGACGAGGAGCTCGATCAGGAAGTGCGCAACCGCATCAAGAACCTCGAGGAAGGCACCCAGGCGTGGGACCTCGAGTACAAGCGCGCGATGGAGCAGATCAAGCGCAAGCACGGCCTCGAGTAGCCACCGTCGGGTCGTAACGGTCGCCACTTGGCCGGCAACGTGCACTCTTCGGTCCGGTAAAGGAGGAGTGCCATGCTGCTCTTGCTCGCAGTCATTCTCGGCGTCGCGTGGATTCTCGGCTTCGGCGTGTATCACGTCGCCTCGGCTGCCATCCATATCCTGCTGGTGCTGGCGCTGGTGTCGATCGTGCTGCACTTCGTTCGTGGCGTCGGTGGGACGCGACGGACGGTCTAGCGTCGTCGCGCCGCGGTTCGCTTTTTTGACGCCCATCTAAGCACGCGATACGATTCGCATCGCGTGATCGCATTGCAGCTCGACGGGAAGGTCGCGGTCGTGACCGGCGGAGGTCGCGGTCTGGGCGCGGCCGCGGCGTGGGCGCTGGCCGAGGCCGGCGCCGACATCGCCCTGCTCGCGCGATCCGAAGAGCAAGTGGTGGCGATGGCGCGCGAGATCGAAGACGCCACCGGGCGCAAGGTGCTGGCGTGCACATGCGACGTCACCGACGAGGCCTCGGTCGACGAGGCGGCGTCGCTGACGGTGGCGACGTTCGGGCGCGTCGACGTTCTGGTGAACAACGCGGGCATCGCGCCGACAGGGCCACTGCTCGATCTCGACATCGCGGAATTGCGCCGCGTCCTCGACGTCAACGTCGTGGGCGCGTTTCTGTGCGCGCGCGCGTTCGGGGCGCACATGGTGGCGCAGCGCAAGGGCGCGGTCATCAACATCGCGTCGGTGGCCGGGCTCGGCGGCGAGCCGGAGCTGACGGCCTATTGCGCGTCGAAGCACGCGGTGGTCGGGCTGACCAAGGCGCTCGCCCTCGAGTGGGCGCGGCACGGCATCACGGTCAACGCGATCGCGCCCGGATATTTTCGCACCGACCTCAACAAGCACGCGCTCGACGACGTCAAGGTCGGGCCCAAGATCGTCGGACACATTCCGTTGCGTCGCGTCGGGCAGCCCGAGGAGCTGGGGCCGCTCGTCGTTTATCTCGCGTCGGACGCCGCCGCCTACATGACGGGCTCGGTGGTGGTCATCGACGGCGGACAGCTCGCACGGTAATCACCAGTGGCGAACGTGTTGTGCGTGATTGAGCTTCTCGACGGGCGCGCGCTGCCAGTGTCGCTCGAGGTGCTGGGGCAGGCGCGGCGCGTGTCGACGGAGCTCGGCGCGACGCTGTACGCGGTGGTGGCGTTGCCGCGGGCGCCGAGCTGGAGTGACGACGATCTGGTGGCCACGCTGGCGGCCAACGGCGCCGACAAGGTGGTGATCGCGACCGACGAGACGCTCGACGGCGGCGAGGAGCTGCGTTGGGGCACGCACGGCGCGGCGCTGGCGGCGGTGTGCGATCTGCTTTCGCCGTCGCTGCTCTTGTTCGGCGCGACGCCGACGGCGCGCGAGGTGGCGGCGCGGGCGGCGGCGCGCATCGGCGCGGCCTATCTGCACGAGGCGTGGATTGAGGCCAAGGGCGGCGAGCTGTCGTTGTACGAGGGTGCCGGCGCCGACGCGCGCACCATCGACGGCGAGCTCGAGTTCGCGGTCGTGGCGACGGTGCCGGCGGGGCGCTACACGGCGGCGACGGGCGACGACGAGGCCGAAGTCGAGGTCGTGGCGACGTCGGGACGCGGCGCGGATTTCGACGAGCTCGGCTGGGAGGCCGACGCGCGGCCGCTTGCGATCGTCGTCGGCGAGGAGCCGGCCGCCAAGGCGCTGGCGACGGCGCTCGGCGGCGAAGCCGTGCGTGAAGGCGGCGCCGGCGCGCGGCTGGCGGTGTCGTTGGGACCGCCCTGCCCCGCTGCGGAACGGCGCGTGCGGCTCGGCGACGGCGACGACGCCGATTATGTCGTCGCCGGCGAGCCGGCGGCGCTGGCGCGCGCGATGGCGGCGGCGCTGGGCGGGGACAAGTCGTGACGCGGGTGGTAGCGCTGGTCAAGCGCGCGGCCGACGTGGCGCTGGTGCGCGCGGCGGCGGCGCTCGGCGAGACCACGGCGATCGCCGTCGGTGCGGAGGGCGAGGTGCTGCCGGTGTTGTCGGCGGCGCGCGCGGCCGGCGCGGCGCGCGTGGTGCGGCTGTGGGACCCAGGCCTGGAGACGACCGACTATCTCGGCGTCGCCTATACGCTGGCGGCGGCGGTGAAGACGCTCGGCGATCCGGCAGCGACGGCGACGGTGATCCTGGCCGGCGATCGCGGGCGCGGCGTGGTCGGGCCGGCGGTGGCCGAGCGGCTGGGCGTGCCGCTGCTCGGGCAGGTGCTGGCGGTCGCGATCGACGACGGCAAGCTGGTGGCCAAGCGGCGCGGGCGCGAGGTGGTGCGCAATTACGCGGCGGCGCTGCCGGCGTTGGCGTGCCTGCTCGTCGACGAGGCGGCGACGGCGGCAGCGACGCCGGCGGATGCGACGCCGGCAGGCGATGTGGACAAAGTCGAGAGTTGGACCTTGTCCAACGTTGGGCTGAGCGCCGCCGAGCTCAGCTACCGCAAGCACTTCGCCACGCGGCCGGCGGTCGGTCCGCGGCATCAGCCGCGCCGCTTCCCCGACGTGGCCGCGCTGGTGGCGCAACTGCGCGCCGAGGGCCTCCTTCGAGGCAAGGGCTGATGGCGCGCGCGCGCAAGCCGGGCGACGCACCGCTGCCGCCGACGCGCGGGCCGACCGACACGCCGCTGCACGCGCTCCTCACCGCGCGGCGCTTTCGCCTGGGCGCGTCGACCGAGCGCGTGGCGCGCAACCTCGCCTTGCACGGCGGTTCTGTCGCGAGCGATGCGGCGGCGTGGCTGGGCGCGGCGCGGCCGCCCGAGGATGCGCCGTCGGTGGGCCTGGGCAGCTTCGCCGGCACGCTCGGGCCGCGCAGCTTCGGCTTCGTCAACGTGCACGGGCAGGTGGCGCCGTTCGATGCGCCGCTGCCGTCGTTGCCGCGCGCCGGCGGGTTGGCGCTGGTGGTGCCGGCGCGCGACGCCTTGCCCGACGTGGCGCCGCTGGCGCTGGCGCGCGGGCTCGGGCTGTCGTGGATCGTGTCGGTGGGCGACGGCGATCCGGCGGAGACGCTCGCGTTTCTCACGGCGGACGCGATGACCTCGTCGCTCGGCGTCGTGCTGGGGCCGGGCGCGTCGGGACCGTCGCTGCGCGCGGTGCTGGGCGCCAAGCCGGCCGTGGTGTGGGGCGGCGATGCGCTCGCGCGCGCGGTGGCGCGACGCGCCGGCGCCGTGGTCGTCGACGGCGGGCTGTCGTCGTTTCTCGCGCACGTGCAGCTCTTCGACGCCGCCGTCGAGCCGGGCGCGGCGGTCGAGGTGATCGTGGTCGGCGGCGGGCGCGCCTACGTCGACGACGAAGTGCGCGCCGCGGCGCTCGAGGCGCGCGTGGTCGCCGTCGACGAGCGCGCGCCCGAGGAGCTCGACGCCGCCATCGCCGCCGCCGCCGCGGCGCGCCGGCCGGTCGTGCTCGTCGCCGGCAGCGAGCCGGCAACGCTCGCGCGCGCGGCCGTAGCAATCGATGGCGCGCAGCTGCTGTCGGCTGATCTGCGCCATCCCGAGCATCTGCGCGCGCTGCTCTTTGCGTTGGCGGCGCCGGTTGTCGAGAGCGAGAGCGTGCGCGCGCGGCCGCGCGTCGACAAGGAATTGGCGGCGCGCGTGCGCGGCGAGAGCGACGGCGCGCTCACCGATCACGACGCCAAGCGCCTGCTCAAGGCGTACGGCGCGCGCGTCACGCGACAGGCGCCGACCAACACGCCCACCGGCGCGGTCAAGCTGGCCAAGCAGATCGGCGTGCCCTGCCTCATCGCCGTCGCCGGCGACGAGCGGCTCGCCGACAGCGTCGCCGACGTCAAGCGGCTGGCGGCGCTGCTCCTCGCCGAGGCGCCGTCGATCATGGTGCGCGAGCGCTTCCCCGAGGTGCCGCGCGCGCGCGTCAAAGTCGCGCCGGAGAAGGGGCTGGGCGCGACGATGCGCGTGGGCGCGGCGTGCGCGCTTCTGCCGCTGACACGCGCCGACAGCCTGGCGCTGGCCGCGGCGACGCCGGCGCGACGCGCCGCCGATCAGCGCGCGGTCGCCGAGCTGCTGGTGAAGGTCGCGGCCTGCGCCCACGACGAGGAAGTCACGCTCGACCTCGAGCTCTTCGTCGGCGCCGAGCCGTGCGTCCTCTCGGCGACCGGCGAGCTCAAGCGCCGCTAGAGCTGGTTCGCTAGACGGCGTGCTCGTCGCCGTCGCCGCGCACGTGGTGCGCCGGCAAGCGCACCGTGAACTCGGTGCCGACGCCGACTTCGCTCGTGACGGCGATGTCGCCGCCATGCCCTTCGACGATTTGATACACGATCGACAAGCCGAGCCCGGTGCCGAGCGGCGCGCCTTTGGTGGTGAACCCGGGATCGAAGATGTGCGCCAGCTTGTCGCGCGCGATGCCGACGCCGCTGTCCTTGACGCGCACTTCGACCCCTTCGGCATGCGCGCGCGTGGTGATGGTCAAGGTGCCCCGCTCGCCCATCGCCTGGCACGCGTTGACGCACAGGTTCATGAAGACCTGGTTGATCTGGTTCGGGTGGCACTCGACGCGAGGCAGCTCGCCGTAGCGCCGCTCGACGGTGATGCCGCTCTTGGTCAAGTGCGCGATCAAAACCAGCGTCGACTCGATCCCTTCGTGGAGATCGACCGACTTGACGTCGGCCTCGTCGAGCCGCGCGAACGTGCGCAGCGTGCGCACGATGTCGCTCATGCGCGCGCACGCCAGCCGCGTCACCTTCGATAGATCTTCGATGGCGGCGAGATCGCGCTCTTCGATGCGGCCCTGGCGCATGCGAGAAAAGATGCGCAAGAAGAGATCGTTGTTGTTCACGACGGCGGCCAGCGGCGTGTTGATCTCGTGCGCCACGCCGGCGACGAGCTGGCCGAGCGCGGCCATCTTGGCGTGTTGCACGAGGCGCCCTTGCGTGGCGCGCAATTCGCCGAGCGCGCGCCGCAGATCGTCGACGAGCCGATGGCGATCGACCAGGATGCGCGCCGCGGTGAAGAGCTCGACGCCGTTGACCGGCTTACGCAGATAATAGTCGACGCCGGCCGAGAGCCCGGCGATGCGGAAGGCCGAGTCGCGGCGCGCGGCGGTGACGATGACCGGCGCGCGCTTGTCCTCGCCGCCGCCGGTCAGCCGGCGCACCAGCTCGAAGCCGTGCGTGTCGCGCAGCGTGTCGGAGATGATGTAGAGCGCGGGCGTGCCCGACTCCTCGACGCGCGCGACCAGCGAGGCGCCGTCGGAGAAGACCTCGACCTCGTAGCCGGCGCGGGTGAGCTGCGCTTCCAACAGCGCGCGGTTGTAGGGGTACGGATCGACGACGAGCACGCGCTCGCGGCCGTGTGCGCGCAGGACGTCGGCGGGCGGACGCAGATCGTCCGACGGCGTCGACGGCATGTCGTCGAGCGGCACCGCGCCGTCGCCCACCCACACCGGCTCGGCGCCGATGGCCACCGGACGCACGACGCGCGCGCCTTCGGGCGGCGCCGGCCAGCCGACGGCGAGGATGGCGACGAGATCGCCGCCGCGGATCTGCGGGCCGAGAAACTCGGCGGCGTAGTCGAGCGCGGCTTCGGGCACCATGTGCGCCGAGGCGATGCGGTGCGTGCCGAGCCCGTTCGACGTGGCGAGCAGGACCATCGACTGCACCGCGCCGGCGACCACGCCGAACGCCTCGGCGCTGCCCGACGGCGGCATCGAGAACACGAGCAGCAGCGCCGGCGCCTGCAGCACGCTCTCGGCGGCCAGGCCGCGCGGCCCCGCGGCAGTCGATCCCCAGTGGCGTCCGAGCGCCTCGGCCAGCCGCGCGATCAGCCGATCGCGCTCCTCGCCGACGACGACCATGGTGCGCCACGGCGGCGCGTGGAAGCGCGGCGGGCGCCAGCTCGTCGCCGCCGCGACGATGCGGTTGAGGAGCTCGCGCGGCACCGGATCGGGGCGGAAGCGCTCGACGTCCGACGCCGCGGAGATGATGGTCTCGACGATGTCGTTCACGGCTTTGGTAGTACCGTCGGAATCAGCGCGCGCAACTGCTCGCGCGTGTTGAGCGTGTCGTCGTCGAGGACGCGCTCGAGGAGCGCGCGCAGGACGTCGCCGATGATCGGCCCCGGCTTGCACGCGAGCACTTCCATGACGTCGGCACCGCCGACGGCGAGATCGGTGATCTTGAGCGCCGAGGCTTTGGCGACCTCGGCGGCGGCGCGCGCGCGCAGCTCGTCGATCTCGGTGCCGGGCGCTTCGCCGCGGCCGCGCGCGCGCACGTCGCCGGCGCGCAGCGCGAAGAGGCCGTCGAGATGGTCGACGCCGACGCGGCTGATGAAGCGGCGCACCGTGCCGTCGGTCCACTCGGGCGTGTACCAGAACATGTGGTTGCCGACGAGGTTCACGATGGTCTCGCGCTCGTGGTTGGCGAGCTTGAGGCGCCGCGCGATCTCCTCGGCCATGGCGGCGCCGACGTGCTCGTGGCGATAGAACGTGTTCTCCGACGGCGAGTCTTCCTTGGGCGCCGCCGTGCGCGGCTTGGCCACGTCGTGTAGCAGCGCCGCAAAACGCACCAGCCACTTTGGGTCGCCGACGAGCTCGGTCGCGTCGACGGCGGCGAGCGTGTGCTGCCAGACGTCGTGCGCGTGATGGCGATTCTGGTGCATGCCCACCCCTTCGAGGAGCTCGGGGATGGTCGCGGCGAGCAGGCCCGTCGTGCGCATGAGCTCGAGCCCGCGCGAGGGCGCGCGCGCCGACAGGATCTTGACCAGCTCGTCGCGCACGCGCTCGGCCGACACCTTTTTGAACACGTCGATGGTCTCGGGGATCGCGCGCTCGGTGTCGGGATCGATCGCGAACTCGAGCTGCGCCGCGAAGCGCACCGCACGCATGGCACGGAGGCCGTCCTCGCTGAAGCGCTCGCGCGCATCGCCGACGGCGCGGATCACGCGCGCCGCCAGATCGCGCTGCCCGCCGTAGGGATCGGCGAGCACATCCGCGAGCGGATCGTAGGCGATCGCGTTCATCGTAAAGTCGCGCCGCTTCAGATCCTCGTCGAGCGTGCGCACGAAGACCACCTCGTCGGGGCGCCGCCCGTCGGAGTAGGCGCCTTCGCCGCGATAGGTGGTGACCTCGACGTGCTCTTTTTGGCCCGCGCGCTCGGTGAGCACGGTGACCGTGCCGTGCTTCTCGCCGGTCGGGATGGTCCGCTTGCGCCCGAACAGGCGCGTCACGTCGGCCGGCTGCGCCGAGGTCGCGACGTCGAAGTCCTTGGCCGCGGCGCCGCGCAGAAGATCGCGCACCGCGCCGCCGACGACCCACGCTTCGAAGCCGCCCTCTCGCAGCTTCCGGCACAGCGCGACGACGTCGTCGGGAACGGCTCGCGTCAGGTCCACGTCAGCTCGGCTTGATGCGCTCGGTGATCTCGCTGGCGCGCTCGTTGAACGTGGCCGCGCCGTCGGCGTCGCCGCGATCGTGCAACAGATCGGCGTAGCTCTGATACGAGCGGCCGAGCTCGAGCTCGTGCCCGATGTCGCCGAGGATCTCGATCGACTTCTGCAAGTGCAGGTCGGCCTGCTGCTTGTCCTCGTCGGTGATTCCGCCCTTGGCCAGGATCGTCCCGAGCACGCGATGGGCCATGCCGGCGTTGGTGCGCGAGCCGACCTTCTCGGCCAATTCGAGGGCGCGACGCGCTTCGTTGCGGGCGGCGCGCAGATCGCCGAGCTGCAGATAGACCTCGGCGCCGAGCCGCGCCGCCTCCGACTGCAGCGCGCGATCGCCGAACGCCTGCGCCAGCTCGCTCGCCTGCGCCAGATGATCGGACGCTTCCGGATCGCGCTGCAGGCGCATCAGCGCCTCGCCCATGCGCGTCAAGATGCTCGCCTGCTCCAGCCGATCGCCGATCTCCTGGGCCAGGCCGAGCGCTTCGCCCAGCACCTCGAGGCTGCGCTTGATGTCGCCGCGATCGCGCCACGCCGACGCCACCGCTTGCAGCGACTGCACGACGCCCGGTCGATCGCCGATCTCGCGGCGAATCGCCAGCGCCTCGGAGAAGCGCATCATCGCCTCGGCGTGCGAGCCCGACGCCTGATGGACCATCGCCAGGTTGTGCAGCGACAACGCCAGCGATCGCTTGTCGCCGATGGCGCGCCGCAGATCGAGCGCGCGCCCGTGCCGCTCGAGCGCCTGCGGATAGGCGCCGCGCAAAAACGAGACGCGCCCGAGATCGTCCTCGACGGCAGCGACGCCGCGCGTGTCGCCGGCCTGGCGAAAGAGCGCCAGCGCGCGGCCGAGATGATCGTCGGCGAGATCGTAATCGCCGAACGCGCGATGGGCGCGCGCGATGCGCGAGTGCGCGGCGCCCGCCTTGGCCGTGTAGTCGAGCCGCCAGGCGGCGTCGAGCATCTTGGCGAACGCGGCCAGCGCCTCCTTGGTGCGACCGATGCGCTGCAAGACGTCGCCGTAGTCGTGCAGCGGATCGATGCGTGCCAGCATGTCCTCGCCGTCGAGGAGCTCGAGCCCGCGCGCGTACAACTCGGCGGCGGCGTCGTTGGCGTAGCGCGCGCGCGCCTTGCCGGCGGCGGCGATGTAGCAGTGCGCCGCGCGCGCCTTGTTGCCGCCTTTGCCGTAGAGCGTCGCTTGATGCTCGAGCTGCTCGCCGGTCTGCTCGCGCTCGTCGGCGGGCAGGCGCGCCTCCAGCCACTCGGCGGCGCTGCGATAATATCGGCGCGCGCGCTCGGGCGGCACCAGCTTCAACACGAGATCGTGCTCGAGGTTGTGCTTGAAGATGTACTCGGCCTCGCCCGGCACCGTCGAGTCGGGCATCATGAGGAGATAGTCGCGCTCGACCAATTCCTCGAGCGTGGCCTCGATGCGCGCCCGCTCTTCGACGGAGAACGCGCGCTCGGCGCCTTCGGCCTCGAGGCGCTGCAAGACCACCAGCGCGCCCAGCCAGAACACCGAGCCCAGCGTCGCCGCTTTTTCCAAGAGGCCGCGCTCGAGCGGCGACAGCGACGCGATGCGCGCCTGGATCGCCTCCTCGACCGACATCGGCAGCGTCGCCTCGAGCGCGCGCTGCGAATCGATGCGCCACTTGCCCGCGCCGACTCCTTCGCCCGACGGCGGCTGCACCGTGCCGTTGGCGTGGAACACGCGCACCAGCTCCTCGATGAAGAAGGGATTGCCGCGCGTCAGCTCGCAGGCGTCGTCGACCAGATCGCGCGGCAGCGGCTCCGCCTTGGCGAGGAGGCCGCGCAGCAGCTTCTCCGACTCGACGCGCGTCAGCGGCGGCAGATCGAGCCGCGAATGATCGGCCGTCCCCGAGCCCCAGCCCGGCCGGCGCACGAACAGCTCCGGCCGCGCCGCCGCGACCAGGAGCACCGGCGATCCGCCGAGCCCCTCCGCCAATTCCGCCAGGAGCGTCAGCGAATCATCGTCGCCGAGGTGCAGATCGTCGAACGCCAGCACCAGCGGCGTGCGCTCGGCGTCGAGCTCGAGGAACCGGCGCAGCACCGTGCGCGCGATCCGATCCTCTTGTCGCGGATCCTCCGACAGCGTGATCGCGCGAATGAACGCATTGTCACCCGCGTTCGGATCGCGCAGCTCCAAGTAGCGCCCGAGGAAATGCGCGACCTCCGCCATTCTGCGGTCGGCGAAGACGCCGATGAGCTGCGTGCGCACCTTCTCGTGGCGCTTGGGCTCGTCGTCGCTCTCGTGGATGCCGAAGCGATCGCGCAAGATCCGCGACACCAGCGCGTAGCTGCCGGCGCCCGCTACCGCACGTCCGCGATACACGCGCGGCCGCCCCGCCGTCCCCGCCGCCTGGCGCCCGAGGAGGCGCGCCAGCCACTCGGCGACGAGCCGCGTCTTGCCCGTCCCCTGCGTGCCGACGACGGTGACCAGCTGCGGCGCCTGGTACTCGACGGCGCGCGCGAAGATGGCGTCGAGCTGCGCGATCTCGTGCTCGCGACCGACGAGCGGCATCGACACGCGATGCGGCGCCGACACCGAGAGCTGCGCCTCGGGCGGAAGCTGAATCGGCCCAACCGGGCTGTTCGGATTTCGCGGCTCGTTCACGGCCGGCGAGTTTACCAGACTTCGACGATGGGATATGCTGCGAGGCGAGGTGCGCCTGTTCGCGACGTTCTCGAGCCTCACACTGGTCGCCTCCGCGGCGCTGTGGGGCTGCACGATCGACCCCGGCCCCGACGTGGGCCCGCCGGCCGGTTGCAACGCGCCGCCGCCGTTTTTCGTGACCGACATGTGGCCCAAGTATTTTCAGCAGTACATGTGCGGGCAGTCGGACTGCCACGACTCGGTCACCGGCCACGGCTACTTCCGCTTGCAGGACGTCAGCGCCGTCGCTGTGCCCGATCCCGCGTCGCCGGTGTCGACCTGGCCGCCGCAGTGGCAGGCGAACTTCGACAACGTCACGCAGAACATCTCGTGCACCTCGCCCACCGATTCCGACGTCGACGCGATCCCGTCGGGGCGCGGTACGCCGCATCCGCCCGGTGACATCGTCACCGATCATCCGGGCGCCGACGCGCTCTTCACCATGTGGCTGTCGGGGTCATGATGCCGCGCGGGACGGCGGTGATGGCGCTCGTGGTCGTCGCTGTCGTCACCGTGGTGGCACCGTCGGTGGCGCGCGCCGGCGCCGATCCGCAGCTGCGCGTGATCGTGCCGCGCGCGCCGGTGCGCACCGGCCCCGGCGTCTCGTATCGCGAGCTCTACCGCGCCGAGCACGGCGAGGTCTTCCCGGTCATCGATCGCAACGCCAGCTACTGGTTCCGCGTCGTCCTCCCCGACGGACGCTTCGGCTGGATCTACGGCGAGGAGGTCCTGCCGTTCGAGGTCGATCTCGAAGGCTCGAAAGCCTCGCGCGCCTGGGCCGCCATCAAGCGCACGCTGTTCGCGCCGTCGCCGATCCCGTCGTCGCACGTCGGGCTCACGTTTTCCGGCGGCGCGCTCGGCGGCGACGGCATGTTCATGTTCCGCCCCGCGGTCACGCTCGACGCGCACTTCGCGCTCGAAGGGCACATCGGCGAAGCCGTCGGGTCGGACGGCTCGCTGCTGCTCTACGGCCTCGACGCCGACGTCCTTTTATGGCCGCTCGGTCCGCTCGTTCCCTTCGTCGCGCTCGGCGGCGGCGGCGCGACCTCGTTCCCCAAGGTCAACGGCGTCACGCAGACCGGCAAGACGCAGTTCGCGCTCGACGCCGGCGGCGGCATCGCGATCATCCTGGTCAAGCGCATCATCCTGCGCGCCGACGTCCGCAACTACACGCTGTTCACGGCCAACTCGACGGACAATCGCCAGGAGTACTCGGGCGGATTGGCGGTGTTCTTTTGAAAACGACGCTCGCAATGATCCTTTTGTGCAGTTTGGCAGGCTGCGGCCGCTACGCCGTGCGCGCCGACGAGAAGGAATATCTCGCCGACCGCATCATGCAGCCCGACTACGACGAGATGGAGACGGCCAACGATCAACACGTCTTGTCGAACCGCGAAGGCTCCGAAGGCGGCTACGGCGCATCCGGCGGAGGCTGCGGCTGTAATTGATGCGCCGCCGCGTCCGCATAGCGAAGCTCCTCGCCGCCGCTGCGCTCCTGATGGCGGCAGCGACGGCGCGCGCCGACGACAAGGTCGAGCTCAAGGCCGAATACTTCACCGAGCCGGCCAAGGTGCAGGGCCTCCACGTCTTTCACCCGGCCGTCGGTGTCAACGTCGACGCGCACCGCGACTTCTCGCTCAACTTCGGCTACGAAGCCGACGTCGTCACCGGCGCCACGCCGCGCGTCTACGGCGCGATGGACGCGATCTCCTCGGCGACCAAGTTCAGCGACACGCGCCACTCGTTCCACGGCGGCGCCGAATTGCGTCTCGGCCCCGCCGCCGTCGACGCCGGCTACACCTACTCGTTCGAGAACGACTATCGCTCGCACGCCGTCGACATCTCGTCGAAGGTCGATCTGTGGGGCAAGAACACCACCTTCAAGCTCGGCTACGCGCACAACTTCGACTCGGTGTGCGACGTCGACAACAAAGGCGCGATGGTGACTGAGCGGCGCTCGCTCGGCTCATCGCAAGGCTGCTTCAAGGGCATCGTCGGGCTCGTCGAAGAGCCGCTGGCGATCGACAGCTATGCCGCGTCGTGGACGCAGGTGCTGACGCCGTTCCTGCTCACGGATCTCTCGGTCGGCTTCCAGGTGCTCGACGGATTTCAGTCGAACCCGTATCGCCGCGTGCGGCTCTTCGGCAGCGTCGAGGCGCAAGAGTCGGAGCCGCTGCTCCGCCAGCGCGTGTCGATCCAAGGGCGCCTGCGCCTGGCGATGCCGCGCGCCAAGGGCGCCATCGGCGTGCTCGGCCGCTTCTACTACGACACCTGGGGCATCAAGTCGGGCACCGCGGAGATCTCGTGGGACGAGTGGATCCTGCCGCAGCTCCTGTTCCGCGTGCGCGGCCGCTTCTACCAGCAGGGGCGCGCCCTCTTCTATCGTGACGCCGGCGAGGCGCTCAGCTACGAAGCGGTCGGCCCCGTCGGACAATACTTCACCGGCGACCGCGAGCTGTCGCCGTTCCGCGACTATCTCGTCGGCTTCAAGGTCGCCTGGGTGCGCAACGCCGACGAGCGCGGCAAGGTGTGGCGCGTCTTCGAGCAGCTCGATCTCAACATCAAGATCGATCTCATCGACTATCAGCCGCTGACGCCGCTGCCGCCCAACCAGCCGCGCGACGTCGGCCTCGTCAACGCGCTCATCGCCGAGATCGGCCTCGCGCTACGCTGGTAGCCGAGCGACGCCGATCACTCGCGTTTGGCGGATCGCTCGCGTGCTGCTGCTGGCCGGCTGTCATCGTCGCCGCCGCCCGCGCCAACGCCGCCGCCGTCGAGCACGGCCTGCCCGCAGCCGGCGACGGACGGCGCGCAGGGCTCACTGAACAAGGCCGTGATCCGCGAGGTCATCCGCAGCAATCTCGGCGACGTCAGCGGCTGCTACTCGCGCAAGCTCCTGACCACGCCGACGCTGCAAGGCCGCGTCCTGGTCCGTCCGAGGTTCAAGCGGCCCCGGAGCCCGCACCAACCGCGGGGGGGGATCCTCGGAAGGCACGAACTCCGGAGCCGATGTGATCTACAGCAAGTCGAGTACCTACTTGCTGTCCCCGACAGAAGCGTGTGTGATTCGCTAGTTAGCCCCTCGTTCAGGCGGATCGCCGATCAGTCACCTGTGAGGTTAGCCGCACAGGTGTGCGGCTGCCTGCACAGCGCATGTTACGCGCGCATGCTTGTGGTTCAGGCGTCGAGGTGAAAGCGCGCGAGCTTGTCATAGAGCGCGCGGCGGCTGATGCCGAGCCGGCGTGCCGCTTCCGCGCGCGATCGCGAGGCACGCAGCGCGCGGCGGATCGCGTCGACCTCGGCGCGCGTGACCGCGGCGTCGAGCGGCTCGATGCCGCCCGAGCGCGGCAACACCGACGGCAGCGCCGCGCGTCGGACCATGCCGTCGGTGGCGAGGATGACCGCGCGCTCGACGGCGTTCGACAGCTCGCGCACGTTGCCCGGCCACGGATAGCGCTCGAAGTCGCGCAGCACGTCGGGCGCGATGGTGATCTCGGGTCGCCCGATGCGCATGCCGACCTTCTGCGCGAAGTGGCGCACCAGGAGCGGCACGTCGCCTGGACGATCGCGCAACGGCGGCACCTCGAGCGTGACGACGGCGAGGCGATAGTACAGATCCTGGCGAAAGCGGCCGTCGGCGACCGAGCGCGCCAAATCGCGATTGGTGGCGGCGACGACGCGCACGTCGATCTCGCGCTCCTGGTTGCCGCCGAGCGGACGCACGCGCCGCTCTTGCAACACGCGCAGGAGGCGCGCCTGCAGATCGAGCGAGAGGTTGCCGATCTCGTCGAGGAGCAGCGTGCCGCGATGCGCCTCTTCGAGAAGGCCGTGGCGCGCCTCGGACGCGCCGGTGAAAGCGCCGCGCGTGTGGCCGAACAATTCCGACGCGAGCAGGTTGCCTTCGAGCGCGCCGCAATCGATGGCGACGAACGGCCGCGAGGCGCGCGTCGAGCCTTCGTGCAGCGCGCGCGCCACCAGCTCCTTGCCGGTGCCGCTCTCGCCGACGATGAGCACGGTGGTGTCGGTCGGCGCCAGCTTGGCGATCTGATCCTCCAGCGTGCGCATCGCCGGCGACTCGCCGACCATCGGCCGCGTCTGCCCCTGCAACGCGCGCGCGCGGCGAAACAGCATCGCCTCGCGCTGCAGCCGCCCGGCGTCGGTAGCCTTCTCGACGGTGAGCACGAGCCGCTCGGCGTCGAGCGGCTTCTGCAGGAAATCGAAGGCGCCGAGCTTCATCGCGCGCACGGCGTCGTCGATGGTGCCGCGCCCGGTCAAGAACACCACCGGCACGCCCGGCTGCTCCTGGCGCGCGTGCGCCAGGACGTCGAGCCCCGAGCCGTGCGCGAGCGCGAGATCGGTGAGCACCAGATCGAACGGACGGCGATCGATGGCCGCGCGCGCTTCGACCACGCCGGCCACGTCGGTGACGGCATAGCCGCGCTCGGCCAGCTCGGACGCGAGCAGGCGGCGCAGCGGCTGATCGTCTTCGACGACGAGCACGTCGCCCGAGGAAGACGCGCGCCCGGTCAGGTCACGATGGCGTGCTTCTTGAGCAGCTTGTGCAGGTACTTCCGATCCATGTCCGCTTCGCGCGCCGCCCGCGAGATGTTTCCCTGCGCGCGTTGCATCAGCCACGTGAGGTACCGCTTCTCGAACTCGTTTTCCCATTGCTCTTTGTTCTCGCGGTAGGACTTCAGCTCGTCGAAACCGAGCGCTGGGCCCGACAGTGGACCCGCTTCGCCCGAAGACGGCCCCGATCCGATCGACACCAGCTTCACCGACGACGATCCGGCAGCGCCGCCGGGCGAAAGATAGACGCCGCGCTCGAGCACGTTGCGCAGCTCGCGCACGTTGCCGGGCCAGTCGTGCGTCATCAGGGATGCCATCGTGGCCTCGTCGATCTCGCGCGGCGGCGCGCCGCCCTTGGCCATCGTGACGAGGAAGTTGCGCACGATGAGCGGGATGTCTTCCTTGCGCTCGCGCAAGGCCGGCGTGTGGATCGGCACCACCGACAAGCGGAAGTACAGATCCTCGCGGAACTTGCCCTTCTGCACTTCCTTCTGCAGATCCTGCTTGGTCGCGGCGACGACGCGGATGTCGACCTTGATGGTGCGATTGCCGCCGACGCGACGGATCTCGCGCTGCTCGAGCACGCGCAGGAGCTTCGGCTGCAAGTCGAGCGACAGCTCGCCGAGCTCGTCGAGGAAGATGGTGCCGCCGTGCGCCGCTTCGAACGCGCCCTGCCGCGTCGTGGTCGCGCCGGTGAACGCGCCCTTCTCGTGGCCGAACAGCTCCGACTCGATGAGCGTGCCCGAGACCGCGCCGCAGTCGACGATGACGAACGGCTTGTCTCGGCGGCGCGACAGATCGTGGATCGTGCGCGCGACCAGATCTTTTCCCGTGCCGGTCTCACCCTCGACCAGCACCGTGGCCTCGGTCGGCCCGATGCGCTCGACGAGGCCGAAGATCTCGCGCATGCGTAAGGAGCTGCCGACCATCTCGCCGAGCGCCTCTTTGTCCGATGGCAGGATCTCGATGCGCTCTTCGAACGGCTGAAACTTCAGCTGCACGGTGCCGACGGTGATGATCGACCCCGGTCTTATATAAGCTTCCTTGATCTCCGCGCCGTCGAGAAACGTGCCGTTGGTCGAGTGCAGATCGCGAAGAAGGTGGCCCTTCTGATCGCGCAAGATCTCGCAATGCACGCGTGAGACCGTCTCTTCGGGCAGCGCCAGATCGTTCTCGTCGACCTTGCCGATGCGGATGACGTCGCCCGAGATCACGAACTCCTTGCCGCGCTGGCTGCCCTTCAAAACGACGAGCTTGCATTGCGACAAATGCACCGCGCGTCCAGCGACGCCTTCCGTCGAGACCCGAGTGCGCGGTGGCTGCTCACTCTGCATTCAATGCGCAAGGTTATCATGGTATGCTCGCGGCGCGTGACCTTCCGTCGCCTCGCCGTAGTGCTGGGCCTGTACGTGGCGCTCGCCAACTGCGCGTATGCGGATGAGCCGTGTCTCGACCCGGATACCGAGCTCGGCGCGGCGGGTCGGCGAAAGGGCGTACAAAAGCGCGACTTCTTGAAGCGCTTGCGGCTGGAGGTTTCCGCGTGGGGCGGATTTTTCGCGAGCGATCTGTTGTCGACGTCGTACGACTACGGCGGCGCTGTAGCGTTCTATCCCGGCGAAGACTTCGGCTTCGAAGCGTCGCTGGTGGTCACGCCGTTTTCGCTCGCCGTCGAAAAACCGCTGACCTCGTTCTTCAACGGACAGACGTTTCCCAAGTCGATGGCCTACGTCGTCGTCGGCGATCTGTTGTGGTCGCCGATCCACCTGAAGGTGCGCGTGAGCGATCACGCGATCGCGCACGGCGACGTCTTCTTCGCGCTCGGCGCGGGCAACACGTTCAACCAATCGGTGCAGGGCCTCACCTTCGACGCCGGCATCGGGCTCAAGCTCTACGCCAATCGCTTCTTGGCGGTGCGCTTCGATCTGCGCGACTACCTCATGATCCAGGAGGCGATCGCCGTCGAGCGCGTGACCAACAACATCGTCGGCCTGTTCGGGCTGTCGCTGTTCATTCCGGGGCCGCGGTCGTGAAACGCGCGCTCGTGGCCGCGTCGGTGCTCGCGTCGCTGCTCCTGCCGTGCGGCGCCAGCGCCGACTGCGTCGATCCCGAGGAGAAGGCGAAGCTGATCGCGCAGAAGCGCGGGCGGCGCGAGGACGAGCGCGACTTCGTCAAGACCGCACGCCACGAGCTGACCGTCTTCGGCGGCTATTACGTCAGCGATCTGCTCGACGGCACGTACGTCGTCGGCGGCGCCTACACGTACCATCTGACCGAGGACGCCGGCATCGAGGCGTCGTTCGCGTTTTCGCAGGTGCGCTCGTCGGTGGCCTCGCGGCTGGAGCAGGATCGCGGCGTCACGATTCTGCCCAAGCAGGATCGCGTGTATCTCGTGTTCACCGATCTCGTGTGGTCGCCGGTGCACGGCAAGATGCGCATGTTCGCCGACGCGATCGTGCACTTCGACATCTTCGGGCTCGCCGGCGTCGGCATCATCGACAACGCGACCAGCTTCGGCGCCGCCGGGCAGTTCGGCGTCGGCACCAAGATCTTCTTGTCGAAGTCGTGGGCGCTCCGGCTCGACGTGCGCGATCAGCTCTACAAGCAGCAGGTGCTCGACGTTCGCCAGTACGTCAACGATTTTTCGCTGACGCTCGGCGTGAGCGTGTTCTTGCCGACGAGGTTGTGATGAGGAACCTGGCAATCCTGATCCTCGTGTTCTCGACGGCGGCGGCGCTGGCGGCGCCGAAGCGGAGGCATCCGCCGGCGCGGAAGCCGGCCGAGACGACGCCGACGCCCGCGCCGGCCGAGACGACGCCGCCGGCAGAAAACGCCGCGCCGGCCGACGCGGCGCCGGCCGCGGAATCGACGCCGTCCGCCGAAGGCGCGCCACCGACGGCGACACCGGCGCCGGCGCCGATGACCACGCCCGAGCCGACGCCGACCAAGGCCAACGTCGATCTCGACGCGCTCAACAGCGAGTACAACAACCTGCGCGACGAGCTCTTCCGCTCGCGCGCCAAGGCGCACCTTCTCGGCGACGCGCTCTTCAAGACCAAGATCGTCGCCACCTTCATGTACAAGGCGCAGCGCGCCTGGCCGATCAAGAAGGTGACGCTGAAGATCGACGACCAGCCGGTGTTCACAGCCGACGCGCCGGCGACACAGGATCCGCTCAAGCTCTATGACGGCTTCGCGGCGCCGGGCAAGCACTCGTTGGCCGTGCGCGTCGAGTGCGGCGCCACCGGCGAGGATCGCGTGGCCTACGGCGCCGAAGGCACGTTCGTCGTCGACGTCGCCGAGAACAAGCAGTCGAACATCGACTTCGTCGTCGACGAGACCGGCGACGGGCCGGAGAAGCTGGCCAAGAAGCGCGAAGGCGAGTTCGACGTGCGGCTCAAGGCGAACGTGCAGACGGTGGAGCGGCAGAAGTGAAGCGCGCCGCCCTCCTCTTCGTGAGCCTGTGCGCGCTGCCGGCGTGGGCCAAGCCTGCGCCCGAAGCGGGCGCGTATCTCACGGAGATGGAGCGGCGCGGCCTGGTCGACAAGACGGCGGTGACACCGAAGTCACTCGCCGAAGAGGTGCGGCGCGCCGACGACGAGCTCGTCGCCGGTCAAACGGCGGCCGCGGCGGCGCGGCTGTACGCGATCGTCGAAGGGCCGCGCTATCAAGACTTCGCCGACAGCGACGACTTCCAGGATGCCGAGTATCGCCTCGGGCTGGCGCTGGCGCGCGGCGGCGGCACGACCACGGCGCGACGCTACCTGGCGCGCTCGCTCGGCCGCGGTCCCAAGGCGCCCTACTACCACGCC
>DASXOU010000074.1:0-9997 GCA_036494045.1 Polyangia bacterium
CCCGAAGCGCAGCGCACCTACGAGTCGAGCGTCGCCGGCAAACAGAACGTGCCGAGCCGCGGCGTCTCCGACTATCACGTCGACGTCGGCGCGCTCTCGCTCGTTCCGCGCGCCAACGCCGCCGAGTTCCTCAAGCTCGCCCCCGGCATCCTGCTCACGAACGAGGGCGGCGAGGCTCACGCCGATCAAGTGTTCCTCCGCGGCTTCGACGCGCGCGAAGGACAAGACATCGAATTTTCCGTCGACGGCTTGCCCATCAACGAGTCGGGAAACCTTCACGGCAACGGCTACGCCGATACGCACTTCATCATCCCCGAGCTCGTGCAATCGCTGCGCGTCCTCGAAGGTCCGTTCGATCCACGCCAAGGCAACTACGCCGTCGCCGGCTCCGCCGAATATCACCTCGGCCTCGCCGATCGCGGCATGACCGCGAAGTTCTCCGCCGGCAACTACGGCTCCTATCGCATGCTCCTGACCTACGGACCGCCGCACATGTCCGACGCGACCTTCGCCGCCGCCGAGATCTACCAGACCAACGGCTATGGCGAGAACCGCGATGGGCGCCGCGCTTCGGCGATGGCGCAGTACGAAGGCGGCAGCGGCGCCACGCGCTACCGCATCTTCGGCCAAGCGTACATCTCGAGCTTCCACTCGGCCGGCGTCATTCGCCAGGACGATTATCAGGCGGGCCGCATCGGCTTCTATGACACCTATGACCCGCTGCAAGGCGAGGACGCGCAGCGCTACTCCGTCGGCGTCGACCTCTCGACCAAGACTGGCCACATCACCGCCGACAACATGATCTACGGCATCGTGCGGCCGCTGCGGCTACGCGAGAACTTCACCGGCTTTCTCCTCGATACGCAGGACCCGCTGCAGCCACCGCATGATCAGCGCGGCGATCTCATCGACCTGGACATCATGGAGGAGACCGTCGGGCTACGCGGTCACGCGCGCCTGGCGGGGACCTTCCTGAAGCAACTGCAGGAGATCGAGATCGGCTACTTCGCGCGCGGCGATTTCGGCACCGGCGTGCAGCAGCGCATCGAGGCGGCCACGGGGCACGCGTACCACACCGATACGGATCAGGACTTCCGCCTCGGCGATCTCGGGCTCTACATCGACGCGAACTTTCGGCCCGTGCGCTGGCTGGCGCTGCGCGGCGGCGTGCGCGGCGACGTCTTCACCTTCGACGTCCACGACAACTGCGCCGTGCAGTCGATCGAGCATCCGAACCCGAACGAGCCGCTGTTCGGCCAGAGCTGCTACTCGGAAGAGAACTTCGGCGCCTTTCGCGAGCCGGATCAACGCGCCTCGACGGTGTCGGCGGCGTACATGCCGCGCGGCTCGGTAATCATCGGGCCGTTCTATGGGCTCAGCGCGAGCGCGTCGGCGGGGCAGGGCGTGCGCTCGATCGATCCCATCTACGTCACCCAGGACGACAAGACGCCGTTCGCCAGCATCACAGCCTACGAAGCGGGCCTGTCGTTCGCGCGCCGCTTCGTCGAGAACATCGACCTGTCGCTGAGCTCGGTCTTCTTCGACACCCACGTCGATCACGACCTCATCTTTTCGCAGACGGTCGGCCGCAACACGCTCGCCGGCCCCACGACGCGTCTCGGCTCGGCGTCGACGCTGCGCCTGACCGGGCCCTTCTACGATCTCGGCGCCAACCTCACGTACGTCGACGCGACCTTCGACGACACGCACCTTCTCGTGCCGTACGTGCCCGACCTCGTCCTCCGCGTCGACAGCGCGATCTTCGGCACGCTGCCCTGGCACTGGGCGCGCTGGTGGGACAAGCCGGTGTTCGCGTCGCTCTCGGCCGGCGTCACCTACGTCGGGCCGCGCCCGCTGCCCTACGGTTCGCGCTCGGACACGATCTTCACGGTCGACGCCGGCGTGACGTTGCGCTGGTGGATGTTCGAGACCGGCATCTCGGTGCAGAACCTCCTCGATGCGAAATATCGCCTCGGCGAATACAACTACGCCTCCGACTTTCATTCGCAGGGGTTCCCTACGCTCGTGCCGGTGCGTGAGTTCACCGCCGGCCCGCCGCTCACGTTCCTCTGGTCCTTTGCCATCCACTACGGAGATCGCCGATGAGAACGCTCGCGCTCGTTGCGCTCATCGCCGCGGCCGGCTGCAACGGCACCACCGGCAGCGGCCTCGTCACGTTCACCGCGCGCGCTGGCGGCCCCGCCGACGTCACGCCCGGCGGGCCGATCGACTTCGATACCGGCAGCGGCTTCCATGTGACCTTGACGATGGCGCAGCTTCACTTCGGCGCCGTGTACCTCAATCAGTCGGTACCGTCGTCGGGCGGACCGCAAGAGCCGTGCATCCTGCCCGGCATCTACGTCGGACAGGCGTTCGGCCCCTGCGACGCGTCCGGCCTGTGCGGCGTCGATGTCGATCTGCTCTCGCCGACGCTGACGACGTTCACGACCAACGGAGAAGGCACCGTCAATCAGGCGGTCGAAGCCGACGTCTGGCTCACCGGCGGCGATATCAACGCCACCGACGATCCGACGCCGATCCTCGAGGTTACCGGAACCGCTACGCGCGCAGCAGATTCGTGGCCGTTCACGTCGACGATCACCATCAGCAGCAACCGGGCGATTCCGCCGCCGAACGCAGCGATGCCCGGCGCCAATCCGATCTGCCGCGAGCGCATCGCCAGCCTCATCCCCGTCGATTTCACGCTCACCGACGGAGGCACGCTCGACCTGCGTATCGATCCGCGCGGAATGTTCAACAGCGTCGACTTCGCCACGTTGGCTCCGAGCGGCAGCACGACCACGCTGACCATCCCCGACACCTCCGACGGCGCCGGTCAGGCGCTCTACAAAGGCGTGCTCGCCAACGCCGGCGTCTACGAATTCACGTGGACCGGCAAGTAGCACCGATGCTGAGCCGGCTCAGGCGACCTTCTCGGCTGCCTTGATCACGCGGGCGCGAGCTCTAAGGCGACCAAAAGGGTCGATCTGAGCTGGTCGCCCGCGACCGCAATCCCGGGAGTTCCCGTCGGTGAGGCTATTTGGAGTGGTCTGGAGTGATCAGGCGGGAGGAATTACGACACCGTTGCTCTACCCCTGAGCTACATCAGCCGAGTGTCGAATTCGAGGCGACGGTATGCCGCGTCGCCCGGTAGCAAGTCAAGGACGATTCAGTAGTCGAGCTCGGGCACGAAGCGTTGTCCGTATCCGGACGGTGCGTACGGGCGTAATCGTCCGCTTCCGTACATCTGCCGATGTACTATCGACGCGTTGGCTGCGGCGCGACGCTTGCTGTGCGTGGCTGCCATGCTCAAGATGTCGATCCGTCGCCAGCTGTTCCTTGCCTTCACGTTGGTCGCTGCGATCTCGAGCGCCGCGCTGTTGGTGCTTGCCAGATCGTACGTGCGGAACGTGCGCGGGCAGCTCGATCGGCACTTCTTGGAAGACGGGCGCGCCGCGCTCAATCGGCAAGACCAGCAGTCGGGGAGCTGGGAGACCCAAGCGCTCGACATCGTGTCGGACGGCGCGCTCGACCCGAACATGCTGTCGTCGCTCATGTCCGATGAATCCCAGCTGCAGAAGCTCTTCCAAAGCGTGCCGGCGCTGCTTCAGCTCGCGGTATTCGACGAGCAGAAAGGGAAGCTGCTGCACACGTGGGCGCGCCATGGGACGCCGGTCGAGCCGCTCTCGGACCGTAAGATCGAAGCGATGCTCGCCGAGCCGCACGACGGCGCCCACGTGGAAGTCAACTGGGGTGCACATCCTGTTGGCCGAACGACGGTCATCGAAGACAACCGATTTTTCGCGATCGCGAACACCGGGAGCGACGCCGCGCCGCGAGCCACCGTCGTGGGCGAGATCGCCCTGGCCGAGCTGTTCAAGAGCGTCGGCTTCGCCAACAACGGTCGCGTCCTGTTGTTCGACTTCAAGAGCGGCAAGCCGTGGCTCGGGCGCGACGAGGCGGAGCGCGTGCACGAGAGCATTCCCGGGCTCGATCGATTGCTCGCCGAGCGACCGGAGAACGGTACGTCCATCGACGTCGACGATGGACATGGGCGTCGCTATCGCGTCTACTCGGCGGTATCCGCGGAGTTGCCGACGGAGGCCAACAAGCGAGGCTGCGGCGCCATCGCGCTCCTGCCGCTCGACGAATTGTATGCGCCGCTGGCGAGCATTCGCATGCGTGTCGTGGCCAGCGTCATCGGAACGATCCTCCTCGCCATGTTCGCGGCGCTCCTCTCGAGCGGTCGCTTCGTGGCCGACATCGAGCGCATCCGCAGGGCGGTGGCCGCGTTCGCGCAAGGAGATTGGCAGCGACTGGAAAAGTCTTCGCGCGACGAGCTCGGCGGCGCGCTCGTCGACAGCATCAATGACATGGCGACCGCCGTGGCAGAGCGCATGCGACGTGACGAGGCGGAGAGCTGGCGCAGCCTCGTCCGTGTCGTGTCGCACGAGATCAACAACACCTTGGCGCCGGTTCGCTCGGTCGCGGCGACGCTGCGTTCCGGCCTGGAGAAGCGGCTGCGCGAAAACGACGCGGGCGCCGACGTCGACATGGCGCTCAAGCTCATCGTGGAGCGCGTGGATGCGTTGGCCAAGTTCATCGATGGATACGCCGAGGTCGCCAAGCTCCCCGAGCCGACGCGCCGATTGACGGACGTCGGTCGCCTGCTCGACGGCGCCACGACGCTGTTTGCCGAGGACGCCGGCGCGCGCGGCATCGCGCTCGAGGTGCGCGCTGAGAACGCGGGCGCCCTCGAGCTCGACGCTCAGCAGATGGAGCGGGTGCTCGTGAACCTGATAAAAAATGCGATCGAAGCGGCACCGCGCGGCAGCGCCGTCGACGTGCTCGCGGCGCGCGTGGCCGGCGGTCTGGAGATCCTCGTCGCCGATGCCGGGCCTGGAATCAGCGCCGAGGCTCGACGCAACCTGTTTGTGCCGTACTTCACAACCAAGCCGGGCGGCAGCGGCGTCGGGCTCGCGTTGGCGCGACAGATCGTCGTCGCGCACGGCGGGACGATCACGGCGGAGCGCAGCCCGTCGGGGGGCACGCTCATGCGCGTCGTCGTCCCCGACGTCGCCCATGGACATCCATACCGCGAGGTTGGATGACGACGTCGCCGACAGTTCTCGTCGCCGACGACAATCGCGCGGTGCTGCAGGCGCTGACGATGCTGCTCTCCGAGGACGGCTGGCGGGTGGTGACGGCCGAGTCGCCGGCGGCGCTGTTGTCGCGATGTGCCGCGGAGTCGATCGACATCGTCGTCCTCGACATGAACTTTCAGCGCGACACTACGTCGGGCCAGGAAGGGATCGATCTCATCCGGCAGCTGCATCAGTCGTGGCCGGAGCTGCCGGTCGTCCTGATGACGGCGTGGGCCACCGTCGAGCGCGCGGTCGAGGCCATGCAGCTCGGCGCGCGCGATTACGTACGCAAGCCGTGGGACAACGAGCGGCTGTTGGCCGCGTGCCGCACGCAGCTCGCGCTTCGTCGAGCCAAGACGGCGAGCGGGGACGAATCGGCCGTCGATGAGGAGCTGGGTCGCTCACCTGCGATCCGCACGGTCATGCGAATGGTGCGCGCGATCGCGCCGACGGACGCGAGTGTCCTCGTCGTCGGTGAGCCGGGCACGGGCAAGGAATTGGTCGCGCGCGCTCTTCATCGCGAGAGTCCGCGGCGGAAGGGTCCGTTCGTGAAGGTGAACATGGGCGCGTTGCCCGATTCTCTCGTCGAGCGTGAGCTGTTTGGTCACGTTCGCGGCGCATTCACCGACGCCGGCGAAGATCGGCCCGGGCGCTTCGCAGCGGCGGCGGGCGGGACGATCCTGCTCGACGAAGTCGGCACGATGGCGCTGCAGCACCAGGTCAAGCTCCTCCGCGTCCTGCAGGAGCGTGAGTACGAGCCGCTCGGCTCGACGCGCCCGATCAAGGCTGACGTGCGCGTGATCGCGGCGACGAACGCCGATCTCAGGTCCGAGATCGCAGCCGGCCGCTTTCGCGCCGATCTGTACCATCGGCTCAACGTCGTCGAGGTGACGCTGCCGCCGCTGCGCGAACGCGGCGACGATGTGCTCTTGCTCGCCGATCGGTTTCTGGCGCAAGCCGGCGAGCGACACCGCCGAAGGCTGCGCGGGTTCACCGACGCGGCGCGCAGCGCGCTGATGCGGCATGCGTGGCCGGGCAACGCGCGCCAGCTGGAGCACGCGATCGAACGTGCCGTGATCCTGGCGCACGGCGAGTTTGTCGACGAGGCCGATCTGGGAATTGCGCGGACGGGCGAAACCAAGCCACTCGAGAGCGGGGCGCGCAGCGAGACGCTCGATGACCTCGAACGCTCCGCGGTGGAGCGCGCCCTCCACGATCACGGCTGGAACGTCACGCGCGCGGCCCAGGCGCTCGGCGTCACGCGACAGGCGCTTTACCGGCGCATGGAAAAGTTCGGGCTCGCGTAGGCCGGCGGCACGGTCGCCGTCGAGCGATGGAGTCCGAGGATGCTCGCGCTTCGCGAGCGGAAAGGGCACGCCATGCGGCGACGCCAGGGAATCGATCGGAGAGAGGCTCTCGTTGGGATCGGCGCGCTTGCCATGTCTGCAGTCGTCGGGGCGGCCCCAGTGAAATCGGAGCGGCGCAAAATGAATGACCCAAGCGATCGGGATAGTGGACCACAGGCGCCGTTGCCGTGGTTTCTGAACGCCTGCAAAGCCAATCAGCTCGTTGCGCTCGGCGAAATGCATCGGTTGGCGACCGAGCATGATTTCATTCGTCAGCTCATTTCTGATCCCAGGTTCTCCGCGGATCTGGTGATCGAGTTTGGCAATGGGCTCTATCAGGACGTGCTCGACGCCTATATCCGAGGCGACAGTGTCTCGCCGAAGCGACTCAGCGAGGTTTGGCTCAATACGACGCAATCGCCCATCGGCCCGTGGTCGGCGCCGATTTACGCCGAGCTGTTGGCGGCCGTGCGCGAGGCGAACCGCGGTGGCCGGGGTCTGCGCGTCTTGGCCGGTGATCCACCCATCGACTGGTCGAAGGTAAAGAGCGGCAAAGATCTGCATCCGTTCTTGTCGACCCGCGACGAGTTCTATATCTCCGTCGTCGAGAAGGAGGTCATTGCGCGCGGACGCCACGGCTTGCTGCTAATCGGGGGCATGCATCTTCTTCGAACGGAGCCACGCGGCGAGGGCGCGCGCTTCCCCTCAATGCCTATCGTGATGCCGCACGGTGGCTCCGGCACGCTCAACAGCGAGGTCGAGGCGATCGTCAAAGCCTGGCCGGTGCCGTCGATCTCGCGAGTTGCCGGCACACGATTGGCCGGGCTCACGATGGCGCACTTGAACTCGTATGTCTTCGACCTCGAGGGCAAGCCGAAAACATTTCCGCCCTGGCGCTGGGAGCAGCTATTCGATCACTACCTGTACCTCGGGCCCGCATCGAGCCTCCGTTGGTCGGAGAGCGCCCCGTCGGGCGATCCCGCGCTCGACGCGGAGCTCGAGCGCCGCAGGAAAATCGTGGCCGAGATCTTGCCGCCACTTCCACCGCTGCCGCCGCGGCCGGGCAGATAGCGCCCGACGCGCGACGGGTCAGGTCAGCCGTTCGCTGAGGACGCGGCGGAGCTTTTTGCGGGCGCGGAGGATGCGCGTGCCGACGGTGTTGACGGGGACGCCGAGCTCGCGCGCGATGTCGGCGTACGATCGCCCCTCGAGCGCGTGCAGGCAGAACGTCTCGGCGAACGGCTCGTCGAGCAGCGCCAGCGCCTCACGCACGTCGTGCTTGCTCAGCTCCTGCCACGCCGGCGGCGGCGGCTCGCGCTCGACCGCGGGCACGCCGCCGAGATCGACCTCGACGCGGCGCGGTCCGCTCGCCTGCCGCCGGTGCGCGTCGACGAACAGATGGCGCAGCACCGTGAAGAGCCAGGCGCGCCGGTTTTGCCGCGGCCGTCGCTCGGGCCGCAAGCGGAGCGCGCGCTCGAAAGTCTGCTGGACCAGATCTTGCGCGTCGTGCGCATTGCCACAGAGCCCGAGCGCGTACGCCTCGAGTGGTTGCGCGAACTGCCGCGCCAGCTCGCCGACGTCGGTGCCACTGGGATCGTCCCCAGCCTCGATCACGAACACCTCCGCAGAGGTGACGGGTCATGTGGCGAACTGTCGCAGAAAAATCTGCGGCGAGCCGGCCCGGCGGCTCAGGCGACCTTGTCGGCTTCCTTGATCATCGCCGCGCAGGCCTCGGCGCAGTCGCGGCAGATGGGCATCTTGTCCTGATGCTTGCGACACTCGGCTTCGCAGTCGCGGCAGATCTCCGCGCAGGTGCGCGCCATCGACTTCAGGTGCTTCGAGCTCGCCGCCGCCAGCTCGACCAACGCTTGCGACGAGGCGATGGTGTCGCGCGCCGTCGCCGCGCACGCGGCCATCGACGTGTCGCCCGTCGACAACATCCCGAGGCAATGGGTCAGGCAGGCTTGCGCCTTCTTCACGCAATCGGCGGCGACGTCGAGGAGCGCGCCGTTCGGCCCGTGCGCGTGCGGCTCGGCCATCTTCGGCGCCGCCTTGGCCACCGACGCGGCCACCACCGCCCCGGCGCCAACGAGCCATTCTCTTCGGTTCATGCGTCCCTCCACGGACGCAGGCTAACGCTCCGTCGCCGCGGCCGCAATCGAATCGTCGACGAGCCCTTCGAGGAGCTGCTGCGAGACGGCGAGCTCGCTCTTCATGCGCGCCAGCTCTTCGTGGGTCTCCTGCACGCGATCGTCCTTGGCGCGCAGCTCGAGCACGCGCATGCGATAGATGAAGGCCGGGAAGGCTTCGACGGTGCCGACGATGAATTGCAGCGCCGCCACCATGCGCTCGTGCTCGAGCGCCACGCGCGCGACCGCGTCCTTCTGATCTTCGCGCACCGACAGGGCGCCCTCGTACTCGCGCTTGACGCTCGGCTCGGTAGCGCGTGTCACTGCTTCGCGCAGCCGCTCGATCTCGCGCTCGGCGCCGTCGCGCGGGGCGATCGCGAGATAGCGGGCGAGCTCGTCGGCGTCGCGGACGAGCTGCGCGGTGCGCACCTGCAGCTCGTCGAGCGAGGCGAAGGCGGGCGCGAGATGCGCGCGCACCGGCGCCGGCGTTGTCTTCATGACGCGCGCGATCTCGTCGTAGCCCTTGGCGATGGCGCGCACGATGAGCTGCAGCGTCGGATCGATCAGGCTGGTCTCGGCGGGGAGCTGGCGCGCGCGCATGGCGTCGGCGGCGAGCAGCTTCTGCCAGTAGCGCGGGCTCACGCTGTTGCGCGCGACCAGGACGAGATAGAGGCAGCCGCCGGCGATCGCGAGCCACCAGTGTCCGATGAGCAGGCCGGCCGTCAGCCAGGTCACGAGCACGACCAGGTTGGGAGCGCTGCGCGCCGACTGCGAGACGACGCGCGCCAGCTCCGGTCGCGGTTTGTCGGCGCTCATCGCGGGCTCCTTGTCTGCCGAGCTATTGCTCGGCCCAACGGCTGTAAGCGACCAACGTGATCGACACGAGCGCGATCGCGCCGGCGAAGACGAGCGAGCTCCAAGGGTCGTTCCACGACAAGAGGTGCTCGACGAAGGTCACGGTCATGAGCAGGATGAGCATGCTGGCGAAGCGCTGCTTGAGCGTGTGCAGGCTGCCGACGACGAGCGCGCTCGGGACGTCGAGGACGGGCGCGATGAAGAGGCCATAGGTGCCGACGGCGACGAGGAGCAGCACCGCGGCGACGAGAAACGCGTCGAGCATGTGCAGGAGGCCGACGACGCCGGCGGCGTACGGCTCGGCCGCGAAGAGCGCGCGGATCACGTGAAAGGCGTTGGTCGCGCTCCAGATGCAGGCCTCGAGCGCGCCGGCGACCAGGCCGATGATGCCGAAGAGCATGAGGTAGCGGCTCTGCCCGACCAATCGTCCTAGTGGCGCGCGCGTCGTCATGACCCAACGTCGATCTCGGCGCGCACGCGTGCGCGTCGATCCGGTATCCGCTTGAGTGGGTATTGGGCCGTG
>DASXOU010000075.1:0-6345 GCA_036494045.1 Polyangia bacterium
CGCGTTCGATTTACGCCAACCGCGCCTGCGCATCCAAATCATACGCCCGACCCCGCCAATCCACCTTCCGATCCACCAGCCCATAAGCCAACTGCGCCGGCGCCACCACCGGCAGCATGAACGGCACCCACAAATGCCTCATCCTCACCCGCGCCCCGCCAAACTTCCGGTTCACCAACAAGAGGCTCGCCTCGAACGCCGCCAGCGCCGCCGCCGGCGCCACCGCCGCCGCCCAATGATGCGTCCCGAGCGCCATCGCCAACGCCGCCGTCGCCACCCAGAACTCCACGCCCCTGAGCCACATCGGCTTCGTGAACTCGAACGGCAGCCCATTTCTGCCGAAGAGCATCCACCGCCGCGACAGCTTCAGGAACTCCGCATACGTCATCCCGCCCGTCGCCACATGCAGCGGATGCGGCGCCATCACGTTGCGCCAGCCCTTCTTCGCCACCGCCCGCCCGATCGCCATGTCGTCGACGAGCTCGCCGCGCGCGCAGGCGACGCCGCCGATCTCGGCCAGCGCCTCGCGGCGGAACACCATCAGCTGCCCCATGATGAACGGCAGATCGCCGTACCGGCTCGACACCGTCGCCACCGACGCGCCGTACCACATGTTGAGCATCGTCGCGTAGCCGACGTCGCCGGCGCGCTCGGCCGGCTGATAGACCACCACCGGCGCGAACGCGCAGCCCGCCTGCGGCGTCGTCAACAACGTCTCCACCGTGCACTTCAGGACGTCGCGGTCGGGCCGCGTGTCCGAATCGCCGAACGCCACCAGCTCGTGGCGCGCGCGCCGCTCGCCCACCATCATCGCGTGCAGCTTGCCGGTGACGCCGTGTGGCGGCGCGCCGGCGATCACGATGTCCGCCGTGCCGTGTCCGCCGCGCGCGTAGTGCTCGGCGATGGCGCGCTCGGCGATCGGATACCCAGGATCCTCGGCCTCGTCGAAGACGAAAATCGTTTCCACTTGCCCTGGGTAGCCGGTGTCGAGCGCAGCCGCGTAGTTCTCGGCCGCGCCGACGTCGGCGCCGCGAATGGGGCGGATGACGGAAATCGAGGGGAACTGTGACAGGCGTCCGCGCTCGCGCCGCGCCTCGGCGATCCCGCGCATCTGGGCACGGTGATTCAGCACGATTTCGCCGATCACCAAGGCGCTGATCAGGCAGACCAGAAGGGTAAAAGTCATGACACCCCGATGGGGTGCATCCCGTGGGCCGAGCGACCGGGCTGGTCTGGCGCCGGAGTGGGTGCATTATAAGGAGCATGGCGCCCTCTCGCATTACGCTCGTGGCACATACGCACTGGGATCGTGAATGGTACGAGCCCTTCGAGGTCTTTCGGGCGCACCTCGTGGAGATGCTCGACGAAGCGCTCGACGAGCTCGAGCGTGACGATCGCCTCTCGTTCACGCTCGACGGCCAGGTCTCGCTCGTCGACGACTACCTCGAGCTGCGTCCGGCCGCCGAGCCGCGTATCCGCGCTCTCGTCGAAGCCGGGCGCTTGCACGTCGGCCCCTGGTACACGCAAGCGGACACGCTCTTGGCCGACGGCGAGGCGCTCATCCGCAACCTGGCGTTCGGGCTCCGCCGCGCCGAGGTGCTCGGCGGCGCCATGCGCCTCGGCTACATGCCGGATCAGTTCGGCCACGCCGCGCAGCTGCCGCAGATCTTCCGCTCCATGGGCATCGACGGCGCGGTCCTGTGGCGCGGCGTCGGCCCCGATCGCCCGCCGCACGCGTTCCGCTGGATCGGCCCCGACGGCAGCGAGGTGACCGCGCTGTGGCTGCAGGACGGCTACGCGACCGGGCGGCGGCTGCCGTCGGATCCGCAAGGCTTCGCCGACGCCGTCGAGCGCACGCTGGCGCGCCTCGGCGATTGGATCGGCGAGATGCCGATCCTCTTTCCCGTCGGCGACGATCACGTGCGCCTGGCGACATGGCTGCCCGAGTGCGCCGCGGCGCTGCGCAAGAAGCGCCCCGGCGTCGACGTGCGCATCGGCGGCTATCACGATCATCTGCCGCACATGGGCACGCCCAAGCACGTCGTGCGCGGCGAGCTGCGCTCGCCCGCGTTCTCGCCGGTGCTCGCCGGCGTGGCCTCGGCGCGCATCCGCGAGAAGCAGGCCGCGTTCTCGGCGACCACGCTGCTGCTTCGTTACGCCGAGCCGCTCATGACGATGGCGCGCCTCGCCGGCGGCTCGGGCTCGGCGGCCGGCGAGCTCACGCGCCGCGCGTGGAAGCAGCTCTTTCACAACCAGGCGCACGACTCCGCCGCCGGCTGCGGCATCGACGCCGCGCACGAAGACGTCAAGGCGCGCTATCGCTGGGCCGAGCAGCTCGCCGGCGCCGCGCGCGATCAGGCGCTCGCGCAGCTGCGCGTCGAAGTGCCGGCCGGCGCCGCAGCGCACGCGGTCGCGTTCAACCCGGGGCCGCGCGCGGCGACGATCGCCGTCGAGACCACGGTGCCGGTCGCGCTCCTCGACGGCGACGTGGCGGCGCGCGGGCCGGACGGCGTCTTGCGCCCGATCCAGCTCCTCGGCGGCGGCGAGCGGCGCCCCTTGTTCGAAGGCGAGTTCCCCGCGGCCGAGCTCGCGCAGTATCTCGGCGGCGTCGATCCGCGCACGCCGCTGTTCGGAAAATACCTGCAGGGCATCACCGCCAACGAGACCTCGCCGGGCACGGTGCGCCTCGACGTCGGGCTCGGCGACGCGCCGGTCACGCCCGAGTCGCTCGTCGACGATCAGCGGCGCGTCGAGCCGCTGCTCAAGAAGGCCGAGCGGTTCAAGGTGCTCATGCACTACGGCGCGCTGTCGCGGCCGGCGCTCGTCGTCGGCGGGCCGGCGCCCGAGCTGTCGCTGGTGCCGATCGCCATCGTCGCCGGCAAGCCCGCCGCTGATTTGCCGACGGTGCGCAAGCTCGACGGCGCCGAGCCGGGGATCGCCTGCGGCCCGTTGTCGGTGCGCGTCCTCGCCGACGGCATCGTCGAAGTCCACGACGCGACCAGCGACCTCAGCGTGCGCGCCAACGATCTCGTCGACGACGGCGATCGCGGCGATCTCTACCACTGCGATCCGGTCGGCGCGCCGCTGCGCCCGATCCTGGTGCGCGCGACCGTCACCGAAGCCGGCCCGCTGCGCGGCCGCATCGTCATCGAGCAGGCGCTCGACATCCCCGCCGCGCTGGGAAGCGATCGCGGTGCGCGCGCGACCACGCTGCGCCCGACGACGCTGACGACGACGGTGACGCTGTCGGCCGGCGCTCGCGCCGTCGAGCTGTCGACGGCGTTCGACAACGCCTCGAGCGATCACCGCTTGCGCGCGTTCGTGCACGCGCCTTTGCGCGCCGAGCGGCTCGACGCCGATCAAGGGCTCGCCATCGTTGCGCGCCCGCTCGATCCGTCGACGCTCGCCGGCCCGCCCGGCGCCATGGAGAAGCCGGCGCCGACCGGCCAGCACCATCGCTTCGTCGACATCTGTGACGGCGCGCGCGGCGTCGCGCTGCTCACCCGCGGCCTGCCCGAGCACGAGGTGGTGCGCGATCCCAACGGCGGCACGGCGCTGGCGCTGACGCTCCTACGCTCGGTCGGCTGGCTCTCGCGCGGCGATCTGCAGGTCATCGACGCCGCCGCCGGACCCATCCTGCCCACGCCGGCGGCGCAGGAGCTCGGCCCGCACCGCTTCGACTACGCGGTCATGCCGCACGCGGGTGATTGGCAAACGGGCGGCGTGCTCGTCGAGGCGCGCCGCTTCGCCGCGCCGCCGGTCGCGGTCTCGCCGAAGGGGCGCTACCCGGCGCCGGCCGCGCGCGCTCTCGTCGAGGTCGGCCCCGACGAGGTCACGCTCTCGGGCGTGCATCCGGCCGAGACCGGCCGCGGCACCGTGGTGCGCGTGGTCAACAACTCCGCCGAGCGCCGCGACGCGACGCTGCGCCTCGGCTTCCCCGCGCGCGAGGCGCTCATCGTCGATCCGCTCGAGCGCGAGGTCGAAGGCGCCGGCGCGCGCATCGTCTGCACCGACGGTAGGTGCACGCTGCCGCTCGGTCCCTGGCAGATCGCGACGGTGTTGTTCAGGTCGTGACGATGAAAGTGCTGATGCTGCTGTTGTTGACGATGAACCTCTCGGGCGAAGGCTACGAGCGCATCGGCGGGCACGACGGCGTCGACGTCTATCGCCGCGCCGGCCACGCCATCGATCTCGCCGCCGAGGGCGACATCGACGCGCCGCCCGACGTGGTGCTCAAGGTGCTCACCGACTACGGCTCGCATCCAAAGTGGGTGCACGGGCTCGCGGTGAGCCGCGTGCTCGAGCGGCGCGACGGCGCGCTCGACGTGTATCAGCGGCTGCACCTGCCGATGCTCGACGATCGCGACTTCGCCATGCACGTCGAGTGGAAGGCGGCCGGCGACGAGCGCGAGATCCGATTTGCGACGGTGAACGACAAGTGCCCGGGGCCGCCCGACAAGGGCGTGGTGCGGGTGCCGCTGCACGAGGGGAGCTGGCACTTGGAGGCGGTCGACGGTGGGCGGCACACGCATGCGGTCTATCGGTTCAAGATGGAGCTCGGCGGATCGTTGCCGATGTGGATGGCGCGCGGGCGCGCGGCGAAGGATGTGCCGGCGCTGTTCGAGGCGATTCGCGGGCAGACGCGGTACTACCAGTAGAACTAGAACGTAAGAGTGAACGGCTGAACCGTGCTCGACGCCGATCGCCGGCGGTGGGTCGCGCGCTTCCTTTTCTGAGACGGGGCGGGGCCTGCGAAACGGTCGTGGAAGGCCATGTGCGCGGCGACAGTGAAGGCGCGCTCCTGGCCACTGGCGGCTCGATCGCGCGGCCGGCGATCCGCGACGGCGGTACTCGCATCGACAGTCCGTGTGTCTCACGCACCGCTTCTGTGTGGGCTCGACCTGGGCGCGGCGACGTGCTAGCCCCTTGGCATGGCCGCGCTGCGTAGTCGGGACGCCGGGTTCGTCGCCTGGCGCTACCTCTATCGCCGGCGGCAGGGCTCGGGCGTGCGCACGCTGACGCTCGTCAGCGCGCTGCTCATGCTCGTCGGGCTCGTGCTGGTCTTCTCGCAGCACGGCGCCCTGCAGGTGGTCGGCGTGGCCGTCGCCGAGCAGGCGATGATCGTGTTTCTCTTCTGCCTGCTGCTCAACTTCTTCTCCGCGTTCACCGCGGTCTCGATCATCGGCGTCACCATCGGCGTGCTCGCGCTCGTCGTCGTCTTGTCGGTGACCTCCGGCTTTCAGCAGTCGTTCAAGCAGAAGGTGCTCGGCGTCAACGCGCACATCGACATCATGAAGTACGGGCAGGACTTCTCCGACTATCGCGACGTCGAGAAGAAGGCGATGGCGGAGAAGCACGTCATCGCGGCGTCGCCGTTCACCTTCTGGGAAGGCATGCTGGCGGCGGGCACGCGCTCGGCGGGCGCGGAGATCAAAGGCGTCGATCCGACGCTGTCCTTGAGCGCGCTCGAGCTCGAGCCCTCGATGCGCGTCGGGCATGTCGCCGATCTGGCGCGAACCGCCGCGCCCAACGACGGCGGCGCGCCCTTGACCGGGATCCTCATCGGCGAGGAGCTGGCCAAGAAGCTCAAGGTCAAGCTCGGCGATCGCCTGCGCGTGCTGTCACCGCAGACCGATCTCGATCCGTCGCGCTACGACGCCGCCGGCGCGCCGGCGACCCGCGAGTTCCGCGTCGCCGGCCTCTTCTACACCGGCTTCCAGGAATACGACGCGCGCCTCGCCTACCTCACCGTCCGCGACGTGCAAAAGTTCTATCCCGGGCAGGGCGACATCGTGAACGGCGTCGAGCTGCGCGTCGACGACATCGATCGCGCACACGACATCGGCGAGAAGCTCTACGACGATCTCGGCGGCCCGCCTTATCGCGTCATCGACTGGGAAGATCTCAATCACAACCTGTTCGCCGCGCTGCGCACGCAGAAGGTGGCGATCGCCTGCATCCTCACCATCATCATCATCGTCGCCGCCTTCAACATCATCGCCGCGATGACCATGCTCGTGGTCGGCAAGGCCAAGGAGATCGCGATCCTCAAGTCGATGGGCATGCGCTCGTTCGGCGTGGCGCGCGTGTTCCAGACGGCGGGGCTGTACATCGGGCTCATCGGCACCGCGCTCGGCATCGGCGCCGGGCTGACCACGATCGCGATCCTGCGCCGCTACGACTACCAGCTCGATCCGCACGTCTACTTGATCGATCAGCTGCCGGTGAAGGTGAACCCCGACGAAGTGGCGCTGACGGTCGCCATCACCCTCGTCATCTGCTTCTTGGCGACGGTGGTGCCGGCGTTGCAAGCGGCGCGGCAAGCGCCCGTCGAAGGCTTGCGCT
>DASXOU010000076.1:0-4389 GCA_036494045.1 Polyangia bacterium
CGCGGTGTTCTCGGTGATCTTGTTCGTGATGCCCTGCTGCCCGAGCGGGCTCTGCGCGTCGGGCATGTAGCTGCGCTGCGGGGCGAGGAGCTCGCCGCCGAGGTAGAAGACGTTGTCGCCGTAGAGCGCGGTGCCGGCGGGGTTGTACCAGACGGCGGTGGGATCGTCGGCGATGGCGGTGAAGGCGCCGCCCATGCCGATGGCGCGCGCGCCGACGATGTTGGGGCGCGAGAGGCCGGCGCCGCGCGCGTCGCGCACCGTTGCGCCGGCGACCACGAGCGCCGCCGCAAAAACGAGCGCGCGCTTCATAGGTCGTCTCCCGAGGTCAGGTCGCTCGTCGACGATAGATCCATCGTCTCGTTGCCGCCGTCGCCGAACGGCAGGTGCGCGAAGTCGCCGGTGATCGACATGTCGATGTTGGGCATGCACATGCCGGCGGTCGAGCAGATCTCGCCGACGTAGCAGTCGGAGGTCGACTTGCACGAAGTGCCGGGATAGTCGTCGTGCGCCGCCGGACAGCCGGCCAGCGCCCCCGCCGCCGCCAGCAGGGTGCCGACGACGACCGCGATCATTCTGCGGCGCATTAGAATCGCACCGTCGCGACGACGCTGCCGCCGGTCGGTCCGACCGAGGGCGCGACCGTGAGGTACTGCGGCTTTTCGTGGGTCTCGCCGCGCGACGGATCGACGATGAACACGATCGCCGCGGCGAGCAGCGCCGCGCCGCCGATGCCGAGGCCGGCGTACGCGATCGCCGAGTAGGTGGCGCCGGTGTCGCGCTTGTCGTTGATCTGCCCGCGCGTCGTCATCGTCGGGTCGGCCGCCACCGCCTGCCCGTGGATCTGGCTCTCGGCGATGCCGAAGCCGGCTCCGACGGCGCCTGCGCCGGCGGCGACGCCGATGAGGATCCAGCCGTACTTGGCGTAGCTCACCTTGGGCCCGGTGTCCTTCTGCGCGACCTCGGGCGTGACCACGATCGGCGGATGCTCGTCGGGCAGCTTGTTCATCGTGAGCTCGACGTCCTTGCGCTCGCCGGGACCGACGTCGACGGTGGCGTTGGCGGTCTCGAAGCCGGAGCGCGACAAATGGATCTTGTGCGGCCCGGGCGTGACCGGGATCGTCAGCGGCGTCGCGCCGCGCACCAGGCCGTCGATCTTCACGGTCGCTTCGTCGGTGGCCTCGCCGCCGATGAGGTTGGCCGCGACGTGCAGGATGCCCTGCGCCTCGGGCGCGTGCGGCGTGCCGGTGATGGTGTGCGTCTCTTGCCGCGGCGGCAGCGGCGCCTGTCCCAGCCTGGCGCGGCACAAGTCGACCTCGCGGCGCACGCGATCGGTGAAGCGCGACTCGGGCTTGAGCTCGAGATACTTCTCGTACATCGGCAACGCGTCGTTGCAGCGATTGAGCGCGCGATAGGCGAGCCCGAGGTTGCGATAGGGCCCGGGCAGCTTCGGATCGGCGGCGATGGCCGCCTTGAACGACTCGACGGCGCCGTCGTAATCGCCGCGCGCATAGCGCTCGTTGCCCTCGGTGAAGCGCTTCTTCGCTTCCACGTTGGTCGAGGCCGCCGCTTCGTTCTTTTCTTCTTCCTCGTTCCCCGCCGCCAACGCGTTGCCGGCGACGAGGAGCGCCGACAACAGATAAGCCAGTCGAGCTACGCGCAAGGCCGCATGCCTCATTCCTCCGGGTTGTCGTCCCAGATGTTGCCGGTCTGGTTCTTGCCCTTGGTGCTCGACGTCGACGCGTGATGATCGTGCGTCTGGTGCAGCTTGTTCGAAGAGTCGGCCGAAGCGATGCCGCCGCGCGCGATGCGCAGGCGCGTGTCGATGGCGGGCGCGTCGCCGCGCTTGACCTTGAGGACCAGCGTGCCGCCTTCGCGCGACAGCGCCGCCGATTCTTCTTCGAGGACGCGCTTCCACGAGCGCGCGTCGTGGACCACGCGGTCCATGCCGGCCAGGACGAGGTCGCCCTCTTGGATGCCGGCGAAGCGCAGGTTCGAGTCGTTGGCCACGTGCGTGACGACGGCGCCTTCGGTCAGATCGAAGCGCCAAGAGAGCTGCGGGAAATAGGAGACGGCCTTGGCGCCCATCGCCTGCTCGGGCGTGGCGTACGACTCGACCATCTTCTCGAAGTTCGCCTTGGGCACCGCGTAGCGGATCGAGACCTTGTACTTGATGCCGTCGCGCGTCTGCAGCTTCTCCCAGTACAAATCGTTGCGCTCGGTCGGCGCCAGGCCGGCGGCGGTCTTCTTGAGCGACTCGGCGACACGCTTGGTGCCTTCGCGCGCGGCGCGGCGGGCGCGCTCGAGCTCGGCGGCGTCGCCCGACACGGTCGCCTTCTCGAGGTCGCCGATGGCCTTCTGCCGGAACGCCTCGTACTGCGAGCGCACTTGATCGATCCAGAGCGGATCGCGGATCGACAGACCGATCTGGTTCGCGATCTCCTCGAGCGCACCCGACTCCGCCTCCGCGAAGCCCTCGGCCTTGTCCGACACCAGCGTCGAGTGGCCGACGAACAGGAGCCGCTCGTTCTCGCGGAAGAAGGTCTGATCGACCCATGTCGGCCGCGTCGGCTGCGACGCTTCCAGCTTCTCGCCGCCTTCGGGCCCGTTCTGCGCGTGCTGCTGCGCCAGGCTCTTGGCGACGATGACGCCGCCGGCGACGACGATGACGATGCCGGCGGCGACCAGCGCCGTCATCCACGAGAAGCCCTGCTTGCCGGCGGTGATCATGTGCGCGCCCGACGGCGACATCATCATCGGCATGTTCACGCCGGCGCCGTTGCTCGCCTTGGCGGCGAGCGCCTTCTTGAGCGACTCCTCCTGGAAATGCTTGACCTGCTTGCGCAGCTCGTCGGGGATGTCGGGCCGCGGCAAGGAAGGCAAATGGGCCAGCAGCGCCTCGGACGCGGCGCACGTCGTCGGCGAGCCGCAGTCGGGACACTTGAGCTCCGGCGGCGTGGCGAATTTCAAGACGTCCCAGTGCTGGCCGACGTCGATCTCTCGCGCTGAAGTCGATCGGCAGGTCGGGCACGAGTACGGCATCGCGAAGGTGAGGATGAGCCCCTTCTGCCCGAGGTCCTCCGACTTGGTGAGCCGCTCGACGAACGCCGCCGGCGCGCCGACGATCACGATGCGCTCCGACGGCGCCGCGATCTGCAGCATCATCTGCCGCCACTCGGCCGCGCCCGCCGGATCGATCTTGCCGATGCCGCCGAGATCGAAGATGACGTCGCCCTCGGCGCCGTCGGCGATCTTCTCGCGCGGGAAGCTGGCGTCGAGATCGCCCGACAGCTTCAAGTAGGTGGCGCGCCCGTCGATCGCTTTTTCGATCTTGAGCTTGCGCGCGCCGGCGTCGGCCGTGTAGTTGAGCCGCGTCGCCAAAAACGCCGCGACGTCCGGCGGCATCGGCACGGGCGGATGCGACTGCAGGAACGAGAAGAAGGTGAGCGGATCTTCGTCGAAGTATTCGGCGTTGCCGCACGATTCGCAGACGCGCTCGGGCAGCTTGCCGGTCTTGAGCTCTTCCCAGTCCTGCGCCACCTGCACGAGGCGGCGGCGATCGTCGTCGCAATAGTCGCAGCGATACGGAGCGTAGAAGCTGACGAGGTGACCGGTGCCGCCGAAGTTGGCGACCATGTTGAACTGATCGACGACCTTCGGTGCGCACTCGACGAACCACAGCGACTGGACCTTGCCCGACACGGCGCTGATGAAGTCGACCCACTCGCGAATGCCGAACGAGCTGATGCGCTCGATCTCCGCGAGCTCGAGGATCAAGGTGCCGCCTTTGATGCCGGAGGCGATCTTCTTGCCCTCGAACTGCTCGTCGATGGTTCCGGACAGCTTGACGAGCGTGATGCCGCCGTCCGACGTCTTGTCGAGTCGGAGCTTGGGTTTTTGTCCTGGGTCTGTCGTACCGGTCGGCATCATGTTCCCTCTGGAAAGTGGAGCGTCTTCGGGAGCAAACGGAACTCGCGAAGGTTCAGATCGAGATCGAAGAGGCCGGTGACGCGCGTGCGCAGGCGCGGCTCGACGTCGAAGAAGAGCGACGTCGTCGAGCGGTAGCTGACGAGCATGCCGAGCCCGGCGCCGCCGCCGGCGGTGTCCATCTGGCCCGCTTTGAGCCCACGCACCAGGCCGCCGAACACATGCTTGCGCTCGAGGCGGCCGAAATGATCGGTAATCTCGACGGCGATGCGCACGCCGTCCGAGCCGCAGCGATAGACCGCGGCGTCCTCGGGGCCGAGCGTGACCTCGGCTTTGCGATCGTGGGAGAAGCGCGGCTTGCCCATTTCGTCGACGGGCGCATCGTAGAGCGCGTTCATGATGAGCTCGTGCGCGAGCTCGCCGAGCATCTCGCCGACGCGCTTGGGCGCGCCGAGCTTGCTCGCG
>DASXOU010000077.1:0-2061 GCA_036494045.1 Polyangia bacterium
CGGCGGGCGGCGGGGCCGTTCGCCGTCTTCGACTGCGCGGCGGTGCCCCCTACATTAATAGAGGCCGAGCTGTTCGGCCACGAGAAGGGCGCCTTCACCGGCGCCACCGATCGGCGCGCCGGCGTATTCGAGCGCGCCGACGGCGGCACCGTGTTTCTCGACGAGCTCGGCGAGCTGGCCGTCGAGCTGCAGCCCAAGCTCCTGCGCGTGCTCGAGTCGAACGAGGTCTTCCGCGTCGGCGCGTCGAAGCCGACGCCGATCGACGCGCGCATCCTCGCGGCGACCAACCGCGACCTCGGCGCGCGCATCGGCGAGGGGCAGTTTCGCGAAGACCTGTATTACCGGCTCGCTGTGGTCACCGTCGCCATCCCGCCGTTGCGCGAGCGGCGCGAGGACATCGCGCTCCTGGCGTCGCACTTCGCGCGCGAGCACGCGTTCGCCGGCGAGACCTCGCGGCCGGCGCCGGGCTGGGAGGCGATCTTCGACTTCATGACCGGCTACGACTGGCCGGGCAACGTGCGCGAGCTGCGCAACGTCGTCGAGCGCGCCGTCATCATGTCGGACCCGAAGCTTTTGCACGGCGATCCGCTCGACGCCGTCGCCGAGCTGCGCAAGCGCGCCGAGCCGGCGATGCACCATCGCGTCTCGTTGCGCGCGGCGCGCGACGCCACCGAGCGCGAGTATCTCGAGGACCTGGTGCGCGCCACCGACTGGGATCTCGATCAGGCGGCGACGATCGCCGAGGTCCACCGCAAGTCGCTCGAGCGCTTGTTACGCGAGCATCGCCTCAAACGTCCCTAGGGCTGCGGCCGCATCTCCGGGGCATCTCGCGGCGTACGTCCTCGCTTCCTCGGTCACGGGCCCGCCTCGCCTGCGCCGGCCCGCGAGACGGAGAACGGATGTTTAGAGCGCGCGCTCTAGGATGCGTTTTTTGGTCAGCTCGAGGTAGGCGCGGTCGACGTCGATGCCGAGGTAGCGGCGGCCGGCGGCGAGCGCGGCCACGCCGCTCGTGCCCGAGCCGTTGAACGGATCGAGCACGAGGTCGTTGGGGATCGATCCGGCGCGGATGATGCGGTCGAGCAGCATCAGCGGCTTCTGCGTGGGATGGCGGCCCGACTTCTTCTCGCCCTTGGGCGGCGTCGGCAGCGACCAGACCACCTGCTCGCCGTCGGGCTCGGGGATCTGCCACAGGTCGCGCATCTGCTTGCCGCCGTTCTCCGCCTTCATGTCGCGATAGTTGAACGTGTGCGGCAAGGGCGCGCGCTTCTTCGGCGAGGCCCACAAGACCAGCTCCGTCGAGTGCGTGAACATGCGGCAGGCGAGGTTGGGGCTGGCGTTCGGCTTGAACCACGTGACCGTGTTCAGCAGGTGAAAGCCGAGCGTCTGCATCGCGTAGCCGATCGAGAAGATCACGTGGTGCGTGCCCGAGACCCAGATCGTGCCCGACGGCTTGAGCACGCGCTGGCAGGCGCGCAGCCAGCGCTCGTTCCAGGCGTGGTCGGCGGCGATGCCGGCCGAGGCGTCCCACTTGCCTTTGTCGACGGAGACGCGCTTGCCCGAGGCGCAGGTCGTGCCGCCGTTCGAGAGCAGATACGGCGGATCGGCGAAGATCAGATCGATCGTCGCGGCCGGTAGCTGATCGAGCAGCGCCAGGCAGTCGCCGGCGATGAGCCGGCAATTCCCCTTGGCCCAGTGCACGGGCATGTGCGCGTCGACGAACGCGAACGGATCTTCTCCATGCGCTCTCGCCGAACGCTGCGGACGGGCCATGATCCGATCTTCCGTCGCGGATCGGGCCGCGTCAAAAAATTAGCCGCCGCTCGGTTGCGCTTTGAGCGCGCGAACCCGCGAGCGGATGAACCAGGCGGCGCCGATGATGATGAGGACGGCGATGACCGCGTCGAAGCGGTGGAACCAGGGCCGCAGGTAATCCCAGTTTTCGCCGGCGCGCGCTCCGAGATACGCGAGGCCGAGACACCACGGCAGCGAGCCGAGGAACGTGTACAGGTGAAAGCGGAGCTGGTTCATGCGCGCGATTCCGGCCGGAAGGGCGATGAAGGT
>DASXOU010000078.1:0-5604 GCA_036494045.1 Polyangia bacterium
ACGCCGAACGCCACGCGCAGGTGGATCCCGTCGACGAACCGCGGCGGCATCGGCGTGGCGACGACGAGCGGCGCCAGCGGCGGCGTCACCGCTGTCGGCGGCGGCTTCGTCGACGGCGGCGGCTCGTGTCGTGGCGCCGGCAGCACCGCCGCGCGCAACGGATCGATCGCCACCGCGATCGCCAATTCCAGCGTCTGCGACAATTCGCCGCACCTGGCCGCTTCGATCTCGCGCGCCCCGAGGCGCCGGCCGTCGGGCGCGCGCATCTCCACGCGGCCGCGCACGCCGCCCTTGGTCGCGTGGATCACGACGACGATGCGCGGCGAGCTGCCGTCGTCGACGGGATCCCACGGATCGTATCCGAGCTCGCCCGCCACCGACGCGCGCAGCGCCGCTTCCGTTGGACAGCCGGCGCCGGCGGGCGCCTCGTACGCGAGCGCGAAGCCGGGATCGGGCGCAGCGCGCGCCGCGGAGGCCACGGCGACGAGGCAGGTGACGCCCGCGACAACTCGCACGATCCGCTAGTCTGAGTCGGCTCCCTGCGGACGCAAGTCTTTGATCACGGTCTCGGTCTCCCCCGACTTGATGTCGACGGAGAACGTCTCTTTGACATTGAATTGCGAATTGGTCAGCGTGATGCGGTGCGAGCCCGCGCCCAGCTTCAAGTGGGTCTGCGGCGTGTGCAGCCCGGTGTCCTTGCCGTCGACCAGGATGTTGGTCCACGGCTTCGATCCCAGGCGCAGCCAGCCCTCGCCGCCGCCGCCCGACGGCTTCTCGGTCGCGGCCGGCTTCTCCACCGGCGCCTTCGGCTCCGGCGTCGGCTTCTCGGCCGACGCGAGCTTCTTCGGCTTTTCCTCGTCGGGCATCGTCAGATCCGGCCCCTTGCTCTTCTTCGGCTCGGCCGCCGTCTTCTCCGCCGCCTTCGGCTTTTCCTTGGGCGGCTCGGGCTCCTTCGCCTTCGGCGCCAGCGAGGGCGTCGCCGACTTCTCCGGCGTCTTCTGCACGGCCGCGACGACGGGCGGCGTCTTTACGGGCGGCGTCTTTACGGGCGCCGTTTTTTCAGGCGCCTTCGCATCCGGCTTCTTCTGCTCGGGCTGCTTCGCCGCCACCGCGCCGACGCTGGCGCGCACATCGAGCATCTTGCCGGCCTCGATCGTGACCTCCTGCGACCACGCGCCCGCCGCCGACTTGACCTCGATCTTGTGCTTGCCCGGCATCACCGACTGCACCTTGAGCGGCGTCAGCCCGTCGAGCGCGCGCCCGTCGAGCAGCGCCTGCGCCCCCGGCGGATCGGACACCAGCGTGAAGCCCGTCCCCGACGCCAGCGGCTCGAGCGCGATGCGCCGCCGCGTGGTGTCGCCCGGCTTGATCTCGACCTGGTCGTTCCACGGCACGTAGCCTTCGCGCTGCACCGTCAGAACGTACGAGCCCGGCTCGAGCTTGAGCGTCGCCGGCGTCCCGTCGACCGCCTGGCGCTTGTTGTCGACGAGGATCTGCACGTTGGTCGCCGGATCGGAGGCGATGAACAACGTGCCCGGCCGTGAGTTGTAGTAGACGACGCCGCCCGCCGCGGCGACGCAGATCGCCGCCGCCGCCACGCCGCCGCCCACCCACAGCGCCAGTGGACGCGGCCGCCTGCGCGGCGCCAGCGACGGAGTCTCCGTCGGTGCGGCGCTCGCCGGCGGCGGCGTCTCGGGCAAAACATAGTCGAACGGGTTGCGCCTTTTCGCCGCCGCGCCATTGCGCGCCGGCTCCGGCGTCTCGACGACCTTGAAGCTCGCCGGCGGCTCGGCCGGCGCCGTCGGCAGCTTCTGCGCCACCGAATGATGCGGCACCGCTCGGCCGTCGGGGTTGAGATCGAGCTTCGACAGATCCGGTTTGTCGTCGAGGACCGCGTCGCCGGCGTCGGGCGCGGCGCCGTCGTAGATGTTGGTGGCGAGCTCTTCGTCGTCCCACGCCAGCTCGTTGGCCGACGGGCGCGCGTGTCCGTTCGCCGCCGCAGCGACGGGCGACGGCGGCGGCACGATCGCGTGCGCGCCCGAGGTGCGCACCGGCACCGGCGGCGGCGGCGGCACCACCGCCATCGCACCGGAAGTGCGCCGCGGCCGATCACCGGCGGCGGGCGCCGCGTTCACGCCCGGCATCGGCTGCTGCACCGACGGCGCGACCGGCGGCACCGGCATGTGCCGATACTGCTCGAGCTTGGCCGACTCTTCTTCGATCTCGACGGCGAACACGCGCTTCATCCACGCCGCCAGATCCTTGCGCGAGTAGAACTCGCCGGCGGTGTACATGAACGCCTGCAGGTCGTCGTGCAGGTCGATCGCGTTCTGATAGCGATCGTCGACGTCCTTGGCCAGCGCCTTCATCACGATCCGCTCGAGCTCGTCGCCGATCCTTCTGTTGTAGGTAGAAGGCGGCAGGATCTCGACGTTGCGCACCTTCTCCAGCGTCGAGAAATCGCTCTCGCCGACGAAGAGCCGCTCGCCGGTGAGGAGCTCGTAGAGCACGATGCCGAGCGAGAAGATGTCGCTGCGGCGATCGAGCGGCAGCCCGCGCACCTGCTCGGGCGACATGTAGCCAAACTTGCCCTTGAGGATTCCCTGCTGCGTCTTCGACGCTTTGCCCGCCGCCTTGGCGATGCCGAAGTCGATGAGCTTGACCTCGCCCTCGAACGAGATGAGCACGTTCTGCGGCGAGACGTCGCGATGCACGAGCGTGAGCTCTTTGCCCTGCGCGTCGCGTTTGTTGTGCGCGTAGTCGAGCCCTTCGCACGCCTTCATGACGACGAAGCAGGCTTGCGCGATCGGCATGTTGGGCATGCCGTCGACGGGCTTTTGCTTGCAGCGGTCGTAGATGCCGCGCAAGTCTTTACCGCTGATGAACTCGAGCGCGATGAAATAGGAATCGTCGACCTTGCCGAGATCGAAAATCTGCGCGATGTTCGCGTGATTGAGCTGGACGGCGATCTTGGCTTCGTCGATGAACATCGTGATGAACTCTTCGTCCTCAGCGATGTTCGGGAGAATGCGCTTGACGGCGAGAAGCCGTTCGAAGCCCTCCACGCCGAAGGCTTTCGCCTTCCAAACCTCGGCCATGCCCCCCACGTTCACGCGGTCGAGGAGCCAATACTTTCCGAACTGGATCGGCTTCTTCAACCCAACCCTCGCGCCTACAACTTGTTCTGTTGTCTAGCATACTCCGAGAGCGGGCGCTCGGCGAACTAGGCATATTGGAGGCTTTTTTCATGGCGGATGACGCGGACGATATGGTCGAGGTTTTCAGGGCGGGCAATCTGATGGCTGCTCAAGCAGCCATCGATGAAGTTCTGGAGCCGCTCGGCATCGACGGCTTCGTGCACGACCGGACCTCGCACGCGCTCCCCGCGCCCGACGCCATGCCCGGCGGCTACTTCGTGGCAGTGCCGATCGGCCGCCAGTCCGAAGCCATCGCCGCTCTCCAAGAGGCGGTGACAGACGGCGCAATCGACGGCGAGGTAAACGCGGAAAGCAAGTAGGCGCTGCCGAGACGCGGACGCTATTCACGCTTCTCCCCCGACGACACCGACACCGAGAACGTCGTCGCAGCAGGTGCCACAGGCCGTGCGTGCGTGCATATGGTCGGTTCCGGCGGCGTAAAGGGCCGCGTCGCGCGCAGCGCGACATGAAGCGGCCCGCTGGAGTCGCACCGCCCGCGAAGGCGGGCGGACTGCGGCGGATTCCGCCGCCGGAAACGACCGTATGCACGCGCGCGCGGCCGCCCGCCTACAAACTGCGTTTATCTACGATGTACCCATTTGGGGTTACGTAGATGTCGTAGACGGCGCGGCGGTCGGGGAGCTGCGAGACTGCCTGGCCGTGGGCGCCGTCGACGATCCAGCGCATCGGCGCTTTGTCGGCGCCGCGGTAGAGGCCGAGCCACGACAGCGACGGGGGCGCGCGATCGAAGGCGCTGCCTTTGTGCGCGTTGGCGTCGGCGGCGCTATTCCAGCGGCCTTCGACGCGCGTGAGCCGGAACACGGGCTCGACGCCGAGCGCGGTCATGAACGGGCGAAAGCGCAGGATGTCGCCGCCGACCTGCCACTCGTCGCCTTCGAGGTCGTAGATCTCGGTGGCGCCGCGCGCGCCGTCGCCGTCGAAGGGCACGAGGTACACGCGCAGCTTGTGCGGCCCGAGCTCGATGCACTGCAGCTCGGCGACGTGGGTCTTGTGCGTGAACGCGCGCCAACCCTGCAGCAGCACCACGAGCGACAGCGCCGACACGCCGACCGCGAGCGCGCACAGGCCGACGACGAAGGCCATGAGGTAGCGGCTCGCCGCCACCGGCGGCTGCGGGCGCGAGCCGAGCCGCCGCGCCGAGCGACGCAGGATCCACACGAGCGGCCACAGCCCGGCGAGGATTCCGCCGGCGCCGATGACGAAGAGCGGCCAGAGGCGCGCGTCGTCCATTTATCTATTGTACCATTCATCCATGCGGCTGCCTTGGCTGCTCGCCCTCCTGCTCGCGATCTTGTGCGGCACGCTCCTCGTGCGCATCGGCGACCAGCGGCGTCGCGACAAGGACAGCCTGGCCAAGGCGCGCGACGAATCGGCGGAGTTTCGCGGCGCCTTCTTCAAGACGCAGGCGGCGCTGTCCGACGTCGACAAGGATCGCGCGGCGCAAGCGGCGACGCTGCAGCAGCTGGCCACGCACGTGTCGCAAAAAGCCGCCGCCGATCTCGATCAGCAGAAGCTGATGGACGATCTGCGGAAGAAGCTCGACGCCAAGGAGGGCGACGTGTCGTCGGGCGGCGGCATCGTCACGGTACATCTCGAGAGCGAAGTGCTGTTCCCCTCGGGCGAGGCCGAGCTGTCCAAGCGCGGCAAGGAGGTGCTGGCGCGCGTCGGAGACGTCTTCAAGCCGCTCAAGGACAAGCAGATCCTCGTCGGCGGGCACACCGACGACGCGCCCATCCACACCGCGCGCTTTCCCTCGAACTGGGAGCTGTCGACGGCGCGCGCGGTCAACGTCGTGCACTTCCTCGCCGACGACGTCGGCGTCGATCCGGCCAAGCTGACCGCGGCCGGCTATTCGCAATATCACCCGCGCGGCAGCGATCGCGCGCTCAACCGGCGCATCGAGATCCTGCTCATTCCATCGGTGACGCCGGCGGCGTCGGCGACGCCGTCACCTCCGCCGAGCGGCGCGAAATGAAGCTGATGCGTGTCTACACGTTGATCGGGATCCTATGCGTGGCGGGTTGCAAGAGCGCCGGAGGCGGCGGCGGTGACGGCGGCGGCGGCGCGGGCGGCGGCAACGTCTCGGCGGCGATCACCGCGGTCGCCACTTGCCAGGACGCGGTCGTCGGGCTGCGCATCCAATGTGACGGCTCGCAGTCGAGCGACAGCATGGGTCGACCGCTCACGTTCGCGTGGGCGGTCACGATGACGCCGGGCGCGCCCGATACGTCGACCGGCAGCGGCCCGACCTTCTCATTCGCTCCCGCGCAAGCGGGCGCCTATCAGGTCACGCTCACCGCCTCGGCGCCCGACGGCGACAACAACGTAACCACGGCCACGGCCAACGGCACGGCGGTGCCGCTCTTCTATCGTCAATCGACGCTGG
>DASXOU010000079.1:0-3737 GCA_036494045.1 Polyangia bacterium
AGCGGCGGCACCGTCACCACCGGCCGCGCGACGCGGAAGTAGAGATCTTCGCGCAACGCTCCGGCGCTGACGAGCGCGCGCAGATCCTTGTTGGTCGCCGACACGAAGCCGAAGTCGACCTTGCGCGCCTTGGCGGCGCCGAGCGGCAGCACCTCTTTCGTTTCGATGGCGCGCAACAGCTTGGCCTGCACGGCGGCGTCGAGCTCGCCGATCTCGTCGAGGAAGAGCGTGCCGCCGTCGGCCTCTTGCAGATAGCCGGCGGCGTCGGCGTCGGCACCGGAGTAGGCGCCGCGCTTGGCGCCGAAGAGCAGGCGCTCGGCGATCGCCGGCGGAATCGCCGCGCAGTTGACCGCGACCACCGGCCCGGCCGCGCGCGGGCCGGCGCGATGGAACACGCGCGCCACGCCCTCCTTGCCGGTGCCGCTCTCGCCGCGTACATGAAGGATCGTGCCGCCGCGCGCTGCGCGCTCGACCTCGGCGAGCAGCGCCTGCATCGCCGGTCCGCGCACGAAGCCGTCGATGGTGCGCACGCCGCCGCGCTCGAACGCGCGCACGTCCGCGCAGGGAACGAAGAGCGAATCGCCGATCCGCAAGACGCGCGCGAATGGCGTCGGCGACTGCGCTAGGAGCTGCTGCCCGTCGGCGAAGGTGCCGTTCTGGCTGCCGAGATCGGTGACCACGAAGCGCCCTTCGCTGCAGGCGACGAGCGCGTGACGGCGCGAGACGCGGCCGTCGTCGATCTTGCCGTCGCCGTCGCTGTCGCGGCCGAGCTCGAGCGTGCCGCCGGCGAAGGACAGCGCCCGCGCGCTGGCTGCGCCTGCCGAAAACACCTGCACGAGACCAGGCGTGCGGCCGCTGTCGGCGGCGCGCTCGACCGGTGTGCTCGGAGGGAGGGTCTCGTTCACGGCGACTGGATTATACATGCGCCGGCTCGTGTCGTTGCGCTGGCTGGAGTAGCTGCCGCGGACACAAGTGCCGGCACTGTGCCTGGCACTGTGCCTGGCACTGTGCCTCCGATCGCGCGGGCAAGCTCGCGAATTCGCGGTAGCGCCGACGCAGCGCGGCGTGCCGGACGTGCGGCCCGCCACTTGCTTCGAGACGCGGGACACATCGGGGGATGAAGATGACGATGCGCGGGATCATCGGTTCGACGTTGGTGGCGGCGCTCTCGGTCGGCTGCAGCGCGGCGCCGGAAGACGTCGCGGCAGAGTCGCAAGCGGTGATGCGCTGTCCCGATCCGAAAAACGGCTGCACGGTCTCCAACGGCGCCGGCATCTACACCGACGAATACGGCGCCGCCGGCTTCGGCGCGTCGCAGATCATGATCACCCACTTCATCAACCACTGGCCGGGCGTCACGTTCGATGCGCGCTACTTCGACAACGCCAGCTCGTGGTGGTTGGCGTTGCCGTCGCAGGGCACGGTCACGACGGCCGACTTCAACGGCCAGAACGGGCTCGCCGTCGTCTCGGTGACCGAGACCGCAACGGTGCCGACGTGGAACATGAAGGACTCGCACGGCAACCCTGTCAGCACGCAGGCGCCCGCCGACTTCTTGCAGCTCACGCTGCACGTCCGGGTCGCCGATCCCAACGGCGGTCCCAAAGAGTACGCGCTGACGTTCGACGGCACCGGCGTCTTCACCAAGTACCAAGTCAACATCCGCAAGTTCAACATGCTGTGGCGCGCCGAAGACGCCCCGCAGGTGCCGCCGAAGCAATATTGCCTCGACGGCAACGGCGTCAAGGACCAGGTCGTCTTCCAGGAGATGATCGGCGTCGACCCGGTGGATGGCAGCGTCTCGCGCAACGGCACCAGCACCAACTACGTCACGCTCTCGTGCCTCCTCGGCGCGCCGGCCAAGGCGCACTCGTGGGGCTATCCGTATCGTCCCGGCTACGCGGCCAACGTGCTCTTCGACGGCGCGATCCACATGAAGCGCGCCTCCTATTGCGGCGACGGCAGCTTCTACACGAAGACGGGCACCGAGATTCACATCCGCGACGTCGACACGATCAACGACGCCCCGATGGGCTCGACGCCGGAAGCGTACTGGACGTCGACGCGCGCGTACTGCTACTGGCCGGCGAACATGCGCCACCCGGAGATGGGCTTCAACGGGACTTGCGCCGACGGCACCACGATTCCGCAGTGCACGGGCCTGCCGCAGCCGCCGTCGGGCATGTGGCTCGAAGACGGATCAATTCCGCCCTCCTTCTAGCGCCAACGCCGCACGGACCTTCTTCGCCTCCTCGAGCTTTGGATTGATCGCGATGGCCGCGTCTGCGTAGGCGAGGCCGCGGCGCGCCGCCTCGGCGGACTGCTGCTGCTTCGCCTGCTCGAGGCACACCAGCGCCGCCGTCAGCTGCGCCTCGGCATATCGCCCGTCGAGCGCGATGGCCTTGTCGGCGTCGCCGCGCGCGCGCGCGAACAGCGCGGCCTCGCCGTGGCGTGCCTGCGCGTCGACGAGCTCGAGGCGCGCACGCTCGACCCAGGCGTCGGGCGAGGCCGGCTCCAGCTTCAGCGCCTGGGCGATCGCAGCGTAGCCGGCGGAGATCGCCGGCCGCGCGTCGCCGCCGCGCGCCAGCGCCGCGCGCGCCTCGAGGCGCGCCGCCACCGCGCGATAAAACCAGCTCGTCACGTGGCTCGCGTTGATCGCGATGGCGCGATCGAGGTAACCGCGCGCGGTCGTCAGCGCGGCCGCGGGATCGCCGCCGTGCGCCACGAGATAGTCGGCGAGCGCGAGCTGCGCGGCTGCCATCGTCTCGAGCAGCACGTAGTAGGTCGGGTCGATGGCCAGGCCGCGCTCGCCGGCGCGCCCGGCAGCCTCGACGGAGGCGTGGGGATCGGTCCCGGTCGCCGCCTCCTGCTCGGCGATGGCCACTGCGATGTCGACCTGGTTTCCCCAGGCGAAGAGGTACTGCGGATCGACCGCGGTGGCGCGCTGGTACGAGCGCATCGCGGCGCGATACTCGGGCATCGGATCGGCGCCGGCGTCGTAGAGCGCGGTGCCGAGCCAGCGATGCGCCGCGCCGGCGTCGTTGTTGGCCCACGGATCGTTGGGCCGCAGCGCCAGCGCGCGATCGAACTCGTCGAGCGCGCGGCGCAGCCACGGCTCGCCCTTGCCGCCGTGATACATCTCGTAGCTGGCGCGGTAGACGTGCACGTTGCCGAGCGCGTCCCAGGCGGCCACGTCGCGCGCGTCGAGGGCGACGGCGCCCTCGGCGGCGGCGGCGATACGATCGAAGAGCTGACGCTGATCGCCGCCCTGATCGAGATTGGCCTGATACCGGCGCAGGAGCACGTACGCTTTGGTCGTGTGCGTCGGCGCGTCGTCGGGATCGGCGGTGAGCGCGCGGTCGACGGCGGCGAGGGCGCTCTCGAGCGGCTCCTTGGGCGCGCGGCCCTGGCGCACGTCGAGCTCGGCGCGCGCCAGCCACGTCGCCGCCGCGGCTTCGTACACCGACGCGTCGGAGCGCGCGACCTCGCTCGCCTGCGCGTAGAGTGCCGCGGCGCGCTCGAGCCCGCGGCGCGCGCCGTCGTAGTCACCGTGATCGGTCGCGTCGAGCGCGGCGGCGTAGGCGGCATCGCCGGCGAGCTTGCGCCCTTCGAACAGCCACGGCGACGACGCGGCGGCGGCGAGCGCGCGCGCTTCGGCGGTGGCGAAGTCGTGACGATAGAGCGGCACCAGCGCCTCCAGCAGCGCCGCGCTCTCGCCGCTGGCGCGGCTCTCTTGC
>DASXOU010000080.1:0-4719 GCA_036494045.1 Polyangia bacterium
GTCGCCGAAACCGGCACGGTGGTCAACATCCCCGACGCCTACGCCGATCCGCGCTTCAACCAATCGTTCGACAAGTCGTCAGGCTTCCGCACGCGATCGATCTTGTGCATGCCGATGCCCGATCACAAAGGCAACACCATCGGCGTGGTGCAGGTGCTCAACAAGCGCCTCGGCCCCTTCGACGCCGACGACGAGGCGCTCCTCGGCACCGTCGCGGCGCACGCCGGCATCGCCATCGAGAACTCCAAGCTCTACTTGAACGTGCTCGGCAAGAACGTGGCGCTGCTCTCGACGCAGGATCAGCTACGCCAGCGCATGGCCGAGCTCGATCTCCTCTTCGAGATCGAGCGCGAGGCCTCGGCGGCGCTCGATCTCGACGGACTGTTGTCGCGCATGTTGTCGCGCGCGACCGACCTCGTCGGCGTCGAGGCGGGATCGATCCTGCTTCGCGAGCGCAGCTCGGGCGAGCTCTTCTTCCGCACCGCGCAGGGCACGGGCGCCGAAGGGCTGCAGCGGCTCAAGCTGCCCGCCGGCGAAGGCATCGTCGGCTGGGTCGCGCTGCACAAGGCGCCGCTTCTGGTCAACGATCCCGAGCACGACGCGCGCCACGATCTGTTCATCGCCGAGAAAATCGGCGTGCCCGCGCGCAGCATCCTGGCGGTGCCACTGCTCGCGCCGCGCGCCGGCGATGACGACGAGCCGCAGTCGCTCGGCGCCATCGAGCTGGTCAACAAGCGCACGCCCGGCGCGGTCGGCTTCGACGACGGCGACCTGCGCCTCCTCACGCTCATCGCCGGCCAGGTGTCGCGCGCCATCACCATCGCGCGCAACCGCGAGGAGCGGCTGCACTCGGAGCGGCTGGCGTCGATCGGACAGATGATGTCGGGCGTGCTCCACGATCTGAAGACGCCGATGACCATCGTGTCCGGCTACGCGCAGCTCATGGCCTCGTGCGACGACGTCGCGCAGCGCAACACCTACGCCGAATTGATCTTGAAGCAGTTCGACCTGATGTCGTCGATGACGCGCGAGCTCCTCCAGTTCGCGCGCGGCGAGTCGGAGCTCCTCGTGCGCAAGGTCTACTTGCAAAAGTGGCTGCCCGAAGTGCGCACGCAGCTCGAGCGCGAGTTCGCCGGCAAGAAGATCGAGCTCGTCCTCGACGATCGCTACAAAGGCGCCGCCTGGCTCGACGAGAACAAGATGTTCCGCGTCATCCACAACCTGGCGCGCAACGCGGCGCAGGCGATGGATCAGGGCGGCACCTTCACCATCACCGTCGACACCGACGGGCCGGAGCTGGCGATGACCTTCGCCGACAACGGGCCGGGCATCCCCGAAGCCATGGCCGGGCGCGTGTTCGAGGCCTTCGCCACCGCCGGCAAGCGCGACGGCACCGGGCTCGGCCTCGCCATCGTCAAGAAGATCGTCGACGAGCACGGCGGCCGCGTCTCCTACGAATCGAAGCGCGGCGCGGGCACGACCTTTCGCGTGGCGCTGCCGTTGGCGCGGCCGTCGTGACGCGCGCGGCGGCAGCAGCACTCGTCGGCGCGGCGCTCGTCGCCGGCGGCGGATGCAAGCGCGGCGAGAAGGCGCCGAGCGCGCCGTCGCCGAGCACGGCCGCGGCCTCGCCTGCGCCGAGCGCGCGCGCGCTGTACGACCGCGCCAAGGTCGAGCTCGACGCCAAGGCGATCGGCAGCGCCGTCGCCGATTTCACCAAGGCCACGACGATGACGACCGATCCGGAGCTGCGCGCCAACGCCTGGCTCGGGCTCGGCGCGGCCTACGGCGAGCTCGACGATCACGAGCACGCCATCGCCGCCTACGAGCAGGTCACCGTGCTGCGCCCCGACGATCCCGACGCCTGGCGCGTGCTCGCCGAAGGCCTCGACGCCGCCGGCCGGCACGATCGGCAAGCGGCCGCGCTCGAGCACGTGGTCGCGCTCGATCCCGATGATCTGTCGGCCTACCTCGATCTCGCCGGCCTCGACGCCGCCGTGGGCAAGATGGACGCGTCCAAGGACGTCTACCTGCGCTACGAGACGCGCCGCCGCGAGGCGGTCGTGCAGCTCGGCAAGTCGCCCAAGCCCGAAGATCGCGCGGCCGCGGCCGAGGCGCTCGGCGGCGCGCGCGACGCCGGCACCGCGCGCGCGCTCGTCTTCGCGCTCACCGACAAGGACGTCGGCGTCCGCGTCGCCTGCGCGCAGGCGCTCGGCCGCATCGGCGTCGACATCGACCCCGAAGTCCGCCCCGCGCTACACGCGCTCATGAACAAGGAAACCGACGTCAAAGTCCGCAACGCCGTCGACGCCGCCCTCGCGGCGCGCTAAGAGCGAACTCACAGTTTGTTGAGCGCTAACGCGTAGAAGTATCCGGCGTTCGACAGGACGTAGACCTGGCGCCCGTCGGTGGTCGGCTCCGAGGTCACGCCGTGGCCGGGCGCGAAGTACTGATACAGGTGCCCCGAGCGCGCGTCGGCGACGTAGGTCCCGCCGTGCGCCGACGACACGAAAAGGTAGCGCCCGAGGAGCGTCGGCGGCGACAGCTCGCCGCCCTCGGCGAGCGCCTGCCGCCACAAGAGCTTGCCGGCGAGATCGAGCGCGTGCAGCCCCGACTTGGTGGCCGTGAAGTACAGGCGCGCCCCGCGCGCGCGCACCGTGGTCGCGCCTTCGACGTCGTAGCGCCACTTGGTCGAGCCGTCCTTGGGATCGAGCGCGTACACGCCGGTCGCGTAGGCCGACACGTAGAGCGTGTCGCGATAAAAGAGCGGCGTCGAGTCGACGTCCATGAAGCGCGTGGCGTCGCCGGCGAGCGAGCGCGCCCACGACACGTCGCCGGTGCTCGCCGACAGGCACGCCAGGTAGCCGTCGGAGAAGCCGACGTAGACGCGGTTGCCGATGACGAGCGGCGACGGATAGCCGCGGATCGTGAAGCTGTCGGGCGCCTCGCGGTCGTATTGCCAGCGCCACTTTCCCGTGCGCGCCTCGATGGCGTAGATGCGGTTCTCGCCGCTCGTCACATACAACGAATCGCCCGCGAACACCGGCTGCGACGCGATCGGCCCGTGCGCGTTGTAGACCCAGCGCCGCTCGCCCGTCGCCGCGTCGAACGCGCTCAGCGTGCCGTCGTCGGCGCCGACGTAGACCATGCCGGTCGCGTCGCAATAGAGCGGACGCCCGCTGATGGTTCCGCCGAGCGGATGGTTCCACAAGATCGATCCGTCGCGCGCCGAGAGCGCCCACAGCACCTTGGCCGACGAGCCGATGAACACGCGCGTGCCGTCGGAGGCGGCGGACGCGAACTCCTGCGGCTTGTACTCGAGCAGCGGCTCCTCGACGAGGTGGCGCCGCCAGCGCACTTGCAAGACATCGACCGGCGCGACGAACGTATCGCGCGACACGCCCGGCATCGCCGCGCCGCCGCAGCCGGAAACAGCCAGAACAAACGCAGGGAGATCAGGAGATCAGGAGGTAGGAATTTCACGAACCCTCGAGCTGCGCGATCTGCGTCTGCGCGTCGTCCTTGAGCGGCGACGACGGCACCTTGGCTACCAGCTCCTTGAGCTTCTCCGCCGCCTTCTTCTTGTCGCCCTTCTTGCCGAGCACGCGCGCCTCGTCCCACAGCGCACGGTCGCGATAGAAGTCGCCCGTCTTCGGCTCGAGCTCCTGATACATCGCCAGCGCGTCGTCGAGCTTGCCCTGTTGCTCGCGCGTCAGGCCGAGGCCCTCTTTCGCCGCGAGCAAGAGCGGCGACGGATGCGCGTGCTTGATGAACTTGTCGTACGCCGCCGCCGCGTCATCCCAGCGCGCGAGATCGTAATACACGCCGGCGCGGAACAGCGTCGCCTCGTCCGCCGTCGACGAGCGGCCGTACTTCTTGTCGAACTCGTCGAGCTCCTTGAGCGTCGCGTCGGCGCGCTCCTTCTCGGTCTTGAAGCGCGGCACCGCGTTCTCCTCGTCGGTCTTCTGCGCCTCGTCGCCGGTCTGCAGCTCCGCCTCGTAGACGTGCACCGCGTGCCCGAAGGCCTCGGTCGCCGCCTGCGACTTGCGCTCGAGAAACGTCATCGCGCCCCACACGACGGCGATGAGCACGCCGGCGGTCACAGTCATGATGCCGATGGCGCGCGCGTAGGGCTCGATGCGCTTGAAGAACTTCTCCCAGAATCCGACGAACTCGTCCTGCGGCTCCTGCCGCTTCTTCCGCGTGTACTTCGACATGAGGACTCGCCCTATAACATGGACACGCGCGCGTTGCATCCGGTTGCTCGCGCGTGGTACCGATGCCGCAGTGCGTGCGCTCGCGATCGTGGTGGCGACCCTCGTCCCAATGACCGCGCATGCCGAATTCAAAGAGTGGACGTTCTCGCTCTTTCCCGCGTACGCGGTCACCTACGTCGACGCGCGCGCGCCCTCGGGCGTCGGCGGCGGCGCCGAGATCGGCTTCGGCGTCACCGAGGCGCTGACGGTCAAGGCAACCGGCTTCATGAGCTGGCACCCGGTCGGCGCCACCAAGACGACCGCCGCCGGCACCATCGGCGAGTTCTCGACCATGGTCGGGGTCAACTACGCGCTCGACGTGATTCGCCTGGTGCCGTCGTTCGACCTCGACGTGGGCCTGCTCGGCCTGCGCGGTGACGCCGCCTTCACCGACACCTCCAAGTCGCGCCGCGTGGTCGCGTCGTCGACGGCGTTCGGCTTCGGGCTTGGCTTCAACCTCGATTAT
>DASXOU010000081.1:0-5555 GCA_036494045.1 Polyangia bacterium
ACGGTCACGCACGCGACTTCAAGACTTCCTCGCCGACCATCCAGACGTCGCCGGCGCCGAGCGTGATCAGGATGTCGCCGTCGCGCAGCTCGGGCGCGAGCGCGTCGGCGACGTCGGCGCGGCGCGCCACGTGCGTGGCGCCGAGATGGCCCGACGCGCGCATCTCGTCGACCAGGCGCGCCGACGACACGCCGGCGATGGGCTCCTCGCCGGCGGCGTAGATGTCGCACACGGCGACGACGTCGGCCTCGTTGAACGCGCGCGCGAACTCGCCCATGAGATCGCGCGTGCGCGTGTAGCGATGCGGCTGGAACGCGACGACGATGCGGCGATCTTTGAACCCGGTGCGCGCGCCGGCGAGCGTGGCGCGGATCTCGGCGGGATGGTGGCCGTAGTCGTCGACGACCATGACGCCGCGCGCCTCGCCGCGCACGGTGAAGCGGCGGCCGACGCCGGAAAAGCCGGCGCGCGCGCGCTGATAGACGTCGAAGCCGACGCCGAGAAAATCGGCGACGGCGAGGACGGCGAGCGAGTTGAGCACATTGTGCCGGCCGGGCATGGCGAGCTCGACGCGGCCGAGCGTGCGTCCGCGCGCGATCGCGGTGAACGTCGTCCGCAGCCCTTCGAAGACGACGTCGGTGGCGCGGAAGTTCGCCAGCGGCGTGAAGCCGTAGGTGACGTGGCGCTTCTCGACGAGCGGCAGGATCGATTGCACGTGCTCGTGGTCGACGCAGAGCACGGCCAGGCCGTAGAAGGGCACCTTGTTGATGAAGTCGACGAAGGTCTGCTTCAGGCGATCGAGCGTGCCGTAGTGATCGAGGTGCTCGGGATCGACGTTGGTGACCACGGCGACGGTGGGCGACAGCTTCATGAACGAGCCGTCCGATTCGTCGGCTTCGGCGACGAGGTAGTCGCCGCCGCCGAGGCGCGCATTCGAGCCGGAGAGCAGCGGCAGCTTGCCGCCGATGACCGCGGTCGGATCGAGGCCGGCGGCGTGCAGGACCGTAGCCACCAGCGACGTCGTGGTCGTCTTGCCGTGCGAGCCGGCGACGGCCACGCCGTACTTCATGCGCATGAGCTCGGCGAGCATCTCGGCGCGCGGAATCACCGGAATGCCGCGCGCGCGCGCAGCGACGACCTCGGGGTTCGACGACTTGACCGCGCTCGAGATGACGACGACGTCGGCGGCGTCGAGGTGCGCGGCGTCGTGGCCGAGCTTGATGGTGGCGCCGAGCTGCGCCAGGCGGCGCGTGGTGTCCGATTCCTTGAGGTCGGTGCCGCTGACGCCGTAGCCGAGCGTGAGCAGCACTTCGGCGATGCCGGACATGCCGATGCCGCCGATGCCGACGAAGTGAATGCGTGTATCGGGCTTGTGAAACATCTACGACTACTTTAGCGCGCGAGCGCCTCGATGGCGTCGGCGATCTCGACGTGCGCGCGCGGGCGGCCGAGCGCGCGCGAGGCCGCCGACATCGCGCGACGAGTGTCGCGATCTTCGAGCAGCCCGCGCATGGCCTCGGCCAGCTCCGTCGGCGACGTCGACGCTTGCGGCAGGCAGTACGCCGCGCCCGCGTCGGCGAGCTCCTTGGCGTTCACGGTTTGCTCGGTGCCGATCGGCAGCGGGATCAAGATCGCCGGCTTGCCGATGATGGTGAACTCCGCGATCGTCGACGCGCCCGCGCGCGCCACGACGACCGACGCGTCGCGATAGGCGACGCCCATATCGTCGATGAACGCGCGCACGTCGGCCTCGATGCCCGCCTCGGCGTAACGGCGCTTGAATTCTTCTTCGTCTTTCTTGCCCGTCTGATGCAGGATGCGCGGCGCCTGGCCGACGGCCTTGAGCAGCTTCATCGCCTCGAAGACGAGCTCGTTGACCGCGTGCGCGCCTTGCGAGCCACCGACGACGAGCACGCCGCTGCCCTCGCCGCTGGCATTCTCGAGCGCCTCGCGCACGCGTTTGCGTACGGGATTACCGACGAAGTGATACTTCTTTTTCGGAAATGACTTTTCCGCGCTCTTGAATGTACCGAATATCGCTTTGACGAAACGCGATAACCATTTGTTCGTAATTCCGGGAACCGAGTTCTGCTCGAGGATCGCCGTCGGCCATCCGGACAGCGCGGCGGCGAGCACGAACGGGCCCGAAGCGTAGCCGCCGACGCCGATGACGACGTCGGGATCGTGCTGCTTCAAGATCGCGCGCGCCTGGCGCATCGAGCGCGCGGCGCGAAACAGGCCGGACGCTTTGCCGCCGATTCCTTGGTTCTTGATGCCGACGACGTCGATCAGATCGAGCTCGTAGCCCGCCTTGGGCACGGCCGTCTTCTCGATGCCGCGCTCGGCGCCGACGAAGCGCACCGCGTGGCCGCGCGCCACCAATTCTTCGGCGACCGCCATGCCGGGAAACAGATGTCCGCCGGTGCCGCCGCCTGCGATGATGATGGTCATGTCACTTCGATGCGGCGCCCGCCGCCGGGGAGCTTGCGATTGCCCTTCTTCGCGCGCCAACGGATGCGCGGCAGCCACGGCCCTTTGACCCGCGCGCCCGCCGGCTCGGGCGCCGCGCGCGAGATGTTGAGCAGGATGCCCATGGCAAAGAGATCCACGACGAGCGTGGACCCGCCGAAGCTGACGAACGGCAGCGGCAGGCCCTTGGTCGGCAGCGCGCCGAGCACGACGCCGAGGTTGACCAGCGCCTGCAAGCCGAACATCGCGGTGATGCCGAAGCCGAGATAGCAGCCGAACGCGTCGCGCGCACGCAACGCGGCCCGCGCGCCGCGCCACACCAGCAGCGCGAACAGCGCGGCGATGGCGCAGATGCCGAAGAGGCCGAGCTCCTCGCCGACGATGGCCATGACGTAATCGGTGTGCGCCTCGGGCAGGAAGAACAGCTTCTGCTTGCCGTCGCCGAGGCCGAGGCCGTGCACGCCGCCCGAGCCGATCGAGATCAGCGACTCGGTGATCTGATATCCGACGTCATAGCGGTATTGCCATGGATCGAGGTACGCGAGCATGCGCTTGAGGCGCCACGGCGTGCCGACGATCGCCTGATACATGACCGGCGCGGCGGCCAAAAAGGCGATGAAGATGTAGCTGATCTTGGCGCCGGCGACGAAGAGCAGGATCAGCGTCGCCATGCCGAGGATGACGGCAGTGCCGAGATCGGGCTGCTTCAAGAGCAGGCCCATCATCAGGCCGCAGACGATCATGTGCGGCACGAAGCCGACGGTGAACGAGCGCACCTTCTCCGCTTTTTTCGCGAGCGAATAGGCGAGGTAGATGACGAGCGCGAGCTTGGCCAGCTCGGCCGGCTGGAAGCTGACGCCGCCGACGTGGAACCAGCGACGGGCGCCGTTGATGCGCGCGCCGACGACGAGCACGGCGCCGAGCATGCCGATGGCGGCGATGAGGAGCGCGTAGGAGACGCGGCGATAGACGGCGAAGTCGGTGCGCATGGCGATGCCCATCGCCAGCAGGCCGAGGCCGCTCCACAAAAGATCGCGCTTCAAGAAATAGGTCGCGCTGCCGAACTTCTGCGTCGCGTAGACGGCGGACGCCGAATAGACCATGACGATGCCGAATCCGACGAGCGCGAGCACCGCGGCGAAGAGCACGATGTCGTGCTCGTAGGTCGGCGCGTCGGGGATCGGCTCGGCGATCGGCTGCTTGAGATTCGTGGTTGTGGCGGTGGCTTCTTTCACAGCGCCTCCACGGCGGTCGCGAAGACGCGGCCGCGATGCTCGTAGTTGTCGAACATGTCGTAGGAGCTGCACGCGGGCGACAGGACGACGGCGTCGCCCGGCTGCGCGCGCTCGACGGCGCGGGCGATCGCCTCTTCCATCGACGTCGCGCGCGCGATCGGGATCGGGTCGTAGGCCGGATCGTCATCGACGGCGAGCGCGGCTTCGATCTTGTCGGCGGCTTCGCCGATGAGCACCACCGCGCGGCAACGGTTGTCGCGCAGCGCGCGGGTGAGCGGCGCGTACGAGCCGCCCTTGTCGCGGCCGCCGGCGATGAGCACGAACGGCGTCGGGAAGCCATCGACGCCGGCGACCACCGAGTCGACGTTGGTCGCCTTCGAGTCGTCGTAGAACTTGAGGCCGCGCCGCTCGCCGACGAGCTGCATGCGATGCGGCAGCGGGCGGAACGCGGCCAGCGCGGCGCGCACTTGCTCGTAGCTGGCGAGCTCGTTGCCGCGCATGAGCAGGATCGCGGCGAGCGCGTTGCCGAGGTTGTGGCGGCCGACGAGCTGCAGCTCGCCGATCGGATAGCGCTCGCCGAGCACGACCAGGTCGCCGCCGTCGACGATGCCGTCGATGGCGCGCAGGTTGCCGTCGCGCTTGTTGCGCGCGGAGAAGGTGCGCACGCGCGTGCGTTTGCGCAGCCGCTCGCCGGCGGCCCAGAAGAACGGATCGTCGGCGTTGACCACCGCGACGTCGTCACCGACGAGGTTCGCCGCCAGCTTGAGCTTGGCCGCGCCGTATTCCTCGACGCTGGCGTAACGATCGAGGTGATCGGGCGTCAGGTTCAAGAACGCGGCGGCGCGCGGATGCAGCTTCTCCGCGGTTTCGAGTTGGAAGCTCGAGAGCTCGACGACGACCAGGCCCTTGCCGGTCGCGGCCGGCGTGCCGACGGCGGTGATGAGCGGCGTGCCCAGGTTGCCGCCGACGAACGTGGGCTTGCCGGTCTTCTTCGCGATCTCGCCGGCGAGCGCGGTCACCGTCGACTTGCCGTTGGTGCCGGTGACGCCGATGATGGGCGCCTGGATGAAGCCGGCGGCGAGCTCGATCTCGCCGGTGATGCGGACGCCCTTTTTGCGCGCGACCTGCAGCGGCTTGATGTCGGGCACGCCGGGCGAGACCACGATCAAGTCGGCCTCGAGGAACGAGCCTTGCTCGTGCCGCCCGAGTTGCCAGGTGACGCGATCGCCGAGCGACTCGCGCGCCGAATGCAGCTCGGCGCCGGTGCGGGAATCGGTGACGGTGACGGCGGCGCCGCGCTGCTGGCAGAACGACGCCACCGCCAGCCCGGTCTTGCCGGCGCCGACGACGAGCACCTTGTTCGGCCCCACGCCGGCGACGATGTCATAGTCCATCAACGAACCTTCAGCGTCGCCAGCGCGATCAGCGCGAGCATGAAGCTGATGATCCAGAAGCGCACGATCACCTTCGGCTCGGCCCAGCCTTTGAGCTCGAAGTGATGGTGGATCGGCGCCATCTTGAACACGCGCTTGCCGGTGAGCTTGAACGACGCCACCTGCACCATCACGCTCAGCGTCTCCATGACGAAGATGCCGCCGACGATCACCAGCGTGAACTCGTTCTTCGTCGACACCGCGAGCATGCCGAGCGCGCCGCCGAGCGACAGCGAGCCGACGTCGCCCATGAACACGGCCGCGGGATAGGTGTTGAACCACAGGAAGCCGATGCCGGCGCCGACGATCGCGCCGCAGAAGATCGCCAATTCGCCGGAGCCGTGGATATACGGAATCTTCAGATACTCGGCGACATTGAATCCCTTGATGACGGTGCCGGCGCCGTACGACAGGATCA
>DASXOU010000082.1:0-1951 GCA_036494045.1 Polyangia bacterium
GCTGCGCGAGGACGGCGCGAGCATGCTCGGCCGGCGCGTGACGCGGCCCAGGCGCTTTCGCGCCGGCGTCGCGCTCTTCGCCGCCGGCGTGCCGCTGGTCGTGGTCAGCCTGGTGTTCGGGCTCGGCGCGCTCGGGCAGAACACGCACGACGGCGACATCAACCGCGGCATCGCCATCGGCTTCGGCGCGCTCGGCGGCGCGGCGATGGCGACGGGCATCGGGCTCTTCTCGTGGGGCTGGCCGCCGCGGCCGGCCGAAGAGCCGATCGCCGCGCATCCCGAGCTCGTCGACGCGCCGCCGCAGTAACGTTTCCGCGCGCGAGCCGTAATTTTGCCCGCGCGCGCGCGCCGCGCTACCGTCGGTGCGTGGGGCTGTCGCTCGATTCGGCGATCGATCTGTTCCTCGATCACGTCAAGGTCGAGCGCGGCCTGGCGCGCAACACCGTCGAGGCGTACGGGCGCGACCTCGCCAAGTTCCGCCGCTTCGCCGCCGCCGACGGGCTCGACGACGCCGAAGCCGTCGAGCCGCGCCACGTGCTGGCGTACCTCGTCGGCCTGGCGCGCGACAAGCTAGCCGCGCGCTCGCAGGCGCGCAACCTGGTGGCGCTGCGCCAGCTCTTCCGCCATCTGCGCGCCGAGCGGCACATCGCGCGCGACCCGACCGCCGATCTCGAGCTGCCCAAGATCGGGCGGCCACTTCCTGTCACTTTGACGCTACGGGAGATCGAGGACTTATTGTCACAACCACGCATCGACCACGCGCGCGGCCTGCGCGACGCGGCCATGCTCGAGACGCTCTACGCCACTGGCCTGCGCGTCTCCGAGCTCGTCAGCTTGCGTCAGATCGACGTGAACCTGCCCGAGCGCTTCTTGTCGACCGTGGGCAAAGGGCGAAAGCAGCGCCTGGTGCCGCTCGGCCAGCGCGCGCACGATCGCATCCAGGAGTACCTGGCGAGCGCCCGCCCGTCGCTGATCGGCGCGCGCCAGTCGGCGGCGCTGTTCGTCACGCACCACGGTCGGGCGATGACCCGCCAGGGCTTCTGGAAGCTCCTCGGCGGCTACGCGCGCGCCGCTGGAATTCGAAAGCGACTGTCGCCGCACAAGCTGCGCCACTCGTTCGCCACGCACCTCGTCGAGCGCGGCGCCGACCTGCGCGCGGTGCAGGCCATGCTCGGCCACGCCGACATCGGCACGACGCAGATCTACACCCATGTCTCGCGCGAGCGCCTGACCGCCGTGGTCAAAAAGCATCACCCGCGCGGCTAGATTTGCCCCTATAATTTCCCTTCGATGACTCCCGAGAAGCTGCGGGACGCAATGATCTACCTCGTGGCGCTGATCCTCAGCATCTGCGTCCACGAGTTCGGTCACGCGTTCGTCGCCGACAAGCTCGGCGATCGGCTGCCTCGTGCCCAGGGCCGCGTCACGCTCAATCCGCTCGCCCACATCGATCTGATCGGCACGATCATCCTGCCGCTGGTGGCCGTGTTCTCCGGCCCGGCGATCGGCCAATACATCCTCGGCTGGGGCAAGCCGGTGCAGATCTCGCTGTCGCCGCGCGACGTCACGCGCAAGGTCTCGATCCGCACCGCGCACGCGCTCGTCGCCATCGCCGGCCCGATGATGAACATCCTCTTCGGCCTGCTGCTCTCGGGCGTGTTCTTGATCCTGGCGCGAAATCCGAGCTCGCAGAACCTGGCGGTCGGGGTCGCCAACGTCATCGAGATGAACATCGGGCTCTGCTTCTTCAACCTGTTGCCGATCCCGCCGCTCGACGGCGGCGCGATCCTGGCGCGCCTGGTGCCGCGTCGCTTCGATCACCTCCTCGACCTGCTCAACCGCTACGGCTTCATCATCCTTCTCGGCCTGTTGATGACGGGCCTTTTGTGGAAGCTCATGTGGCCGGCGATGATCATCGAGCAGTTCTGGCTCGACCAGCTCGTGCACTGGG
>DASXOU010000083.1:0-1546 GCA_036494045.1 Polyangia bacterium
CAAGATGTACGAGCGCTCGATCACCGTCGAGCCGAAGGGCAAGTTCGCGGATGAGGCGGCGTACGCGTACGTCATCTCGACCAAGAACGCGATTCACAAGGACGACGCGGCAGGCAAGCCGCCGTGCCCAGACTCGAAGCCGTGCCCCATTCCAGCGGACAAGCAGCGATTGCTGACGTCATTCGACCGCTATCTGGCGATCGTCACACCGACGAACAAAGATCGCGCGACCATGGAGTATCGGCGCGCGCAGCTGTTCTACGAATATAACCACTTCGCCGAGGCGGCGCCGATCTTCGATCACGTCTTCGTGTCCTATCCGGGCAACGAGCTCGCCACCTATTCGGCGAACCTCGAGATGGACTGCCTGGCGCTGCTCAAGCGCTATGGCGAGCTGCGTGCGCTCGTCGAGCGGGTGAAGAAGAGCCCGATCATGAGCGACGCGACCACGCAAAAGCAGGTGCACGACAACGAAGCGGCGTTGAAGAAGCTCGGGAAGTGAAGCTCGCCGAGCTCGACGGCGAGACGCTCGCGCGCGCCCAGATGGGCGATCGCGACGCGTTTCGCGCGCTCTACGAGCGCTATGCGGACGTGGTGTACGCGTTCGTGCGGCGCATGCTCGGCGACGACGCCTCCGCCGAGGACGCGCTGCAGGATACGTTTCTGCGGGTGGCGCGCTCGCTGCCGTCGTTCAGCGTCGACGGGCCGGCCGCGCTCTCCACCTGGATCCTGACCATCGCGCGCCGCGCCGCGCTGACGCCGCGCCGGCCGCCGCCGGCGACACGCGCCACCCACGAGCCCGAGGTTGCGCCGGCGCCCGTCGAGCTCGGCGCAGTGCGGCGCCGTCTCGAAGCGGCGCTCGGCGCGCTCTCGCCCGAGCAGCGCGCCGTCTTCGTGCTGCGCGAGCTCAGCCAATTGTCGTATGACGAAATCGCCGTCGCCGTCGGCGTCGACGTCGGCACCGTACGCTCGCGCTTGCATCGCGCGCGCGCGGCGCTGCAGTCGTCGCTGGCGGATCTCTTGGACAATAGAACCGAGGATGGACGTGGACGAAAAGCTGGACGCTGAGTCGGAGGCGCTGTTGTCGGCGTTCGAAGCCGGCGAGCTCGAAGGAGCGGAGAGAGCGCGCGCGGAGGCGCTGTTGGCGGAGTCGCCCCAAGCGCGCGCGATGCTGGCGCGCTTGAAGGAGCTGCGCGCGTTGACCTCGACGCTGCCGGATCCGCTGCTGCCGTCGGCGGCGCGCCGCCGTGTCGGCGAGGCCGTGGTCGCGGCGCTCGACGCCGGCCGGCGGCGTCGTCGCGTGTGGATCGCGGCGGCGACGATCACCGTGGCTGCGGCCGCAATCATCGTGGCGCTCGCGCCGTGGCGACGGACGCCGCTGCCGTCGCCATCGCCGACCGTCGCCGAGACCGAAGTGCGCACCGGACCCGGCGAGCATCGGCTGCTCGCCATCGGCGATCGCGCGACCGCGTTCGTCGGCGAGCGCAGCGTCGTCGAGCTGCCGCCTCACGGAGCGCCGCGCATCGTCAGCGGGCGCGTGCGCTTC
>DASXOU010000084.1:0-4195 GCA_036494045.1 Polyangia bacterium
CGGCGAAGCGATCCGCGAGACGGTCACGAGCGATCTGAAGACGCTCGGCGGCGTGCGCGTCGTCGAGCGCGCCGAGCTCGATCGCGTCCTCGGCGAGCAGCACCTGCAAGGCGCCGGCGAAGTCGACACCGCCACCGCCGCGCGCGTCGGCAAGCTCACCGGCGCCACGCTCATCGCCGTCGGCGCCTATCAGCAGTCGGCGAACGACGTGCGCCTGACCGCGCGCTTCGTGCAGGTCGAGAGCGGCGAGATCGTCGGCACCGCCAAGGTCGACGGCCGCGCCAGCGACTTTCTGCGGCTGCAAGACAAGGTCACCGCCGAGCTCTTGCGCTCGGCCGGCATGCAGCAGCACATCAAGAAGATCGTGGAGCGCCAGCGCGCGCCGCTAAAGTCGATGCGTACCCTCGAGCTCTACGGCGACGCCGTGGTCGCCGAGAACGACGAGAAGAAGGCCGAGCTGCTCAAGCTCGCCGTCGCCGAGGACGCGTCGTTCACCTACGCCGCCGTCGATCTGGCCGCGCTCGAGAAGCGCATGAAGAAGTACGAAGAGCTGGCGCGCAAGAAGCAGGACGAAAAATCGCGCCAGATCCTCGAGGAGTTCGCCAAGGAAAAAGATCCGCAGAAGCAGGCGACGATGGCGTCGCAGGTGTTCACGACGCTGATGACGGCGCGGCGCTACCGCACCATGGCGGCGCTCGGCCGCTCGATGGCGAGCGGGCCGGCGGCGGCGGCGACGATGCCGGGCGGCGCCTTCCGCATCGACGAGCTGGCGATGTACTACGTCGTGTTCGCCGAGAACATGCTCAAGCAGCGCGACGCCGTGCTTCACGACGGCGAGGAGTTCCTGCGCCGCTTTCCCACATCGATGTACTTCGGCGGCGTGAAGTCGACGATGGACATGGTGATTCGCGAGAAGCACGAGGTCGTAGAGGGCAAGGACAAGGTCAAAGAGGAGATGGCGCGGCTGTCGTCGGAGCAGCGCTGGAACCTGTGCCGCGTGGCGACCGAGTACGGCTTCGCGCACCAATGGGTCGAGGCGCAGCGGCTGTTCCACGCCTGCTTCGCCGTCGGTGGCGTCGACAAGCACGCGCTGCCGCAGCTCATCCAGATCGACGTGCAGCTCGGCGACTGGGCGGCGGCGCGCAAGGATCTGGGCGAGCTCGAGAAGGCCGATCCGGAGATGTATCGAACGATGAAGGTGGGCTATGAGATGGCGATTCCGAGCGACGTGTAGCGTCGTCTTGATCGCGGCGCTCCACGCGCCCGCGCATGCCACGCGCGAGCCGGCCGACGATCCCGCCGTCGTCGAGGAACGCGACGCGCTCATCGACAAGATCGCGCGCGGCGAAAACCTCGACGCCAGCATCCAGCGCTTCGCCACGCTCGTCAAAGAGCGCGACCGCGTGATCGCGACCTCGCGCGCCGCCAAAGAAGCCGAAGAGGCCGTGCGCAAGGCCGAGCGCGACTTTCGCGAGATCTACAAGAAGACCGTCGACTCGGAGGCCGGCTGGCGTTGCACCTTCTCCGTCGATCCCGCGCATCCGGTGCCGTCCGACGAAGGGCGCTTCAAGGGCGACTGGGGCCGCGTCGTCAAGAAGGAGGCCGTGCGGCTCGCGCCCAAGAACGCGCTCGACGACGGCGAGCCGGCCACGCTCTACGAGGTCGCCGGCCAGGCGCGCCACTACTTCATCCGCGGCGAAGGCTACGGCGTCGAGCGCAACCAGCCGTTCGTGGCCAACCTCGGCGATCTGGCGCTGGTGTGCAACGGCGACACCGGCCAGCACGACAACACCGAGCCGCCGTTCTGGCGCGGCAGCGCCGACGATCCGTCGACGCGCGTGCCCGACTATTGGCGCGGTAAGCTGCAGCGTCACGGCTTCGCCGCGCGCATCGCGTCGGTGCCCAAGATCGCGCAGAAGGGCAAGTGGAACCCGATCCACGTGACCTCGACGCGCTACTTCTGGGCCATCCACGACGTGAAGTGGAAATATCCCGAAGGCAGCTTCGTGCTCTCGGATCTCTACGTCGGCAAGGATCTCGGCGGCGGCCACTGGGACATTCCCGTCGAGAACGATCTCTCGTTCGTGGTCGAGGTGCCGCCGGGCCTGCCGCGGCGCGAGATCCTGCAGACCGGCCACAACGCCTGGATGATCCTCGGTCACCCGCGTTTCGATCGCACGCTGCACAAGCTGGTGCTCGTCGCCGAGGATCTCGAGTCGCGCTACGTGATCGAGAAGTAGCGCCGCTGGCAAGCGCGCCGCCGGCAAGCAGCGGAGCTATTGCTGATACCGATTGCGGCCGGCCACCGGCGTGCCCGGCACGCGCGCCGCCGCCTGCTTGCGCACGCCGTCGAACAGCTTGGGAATGTCTTTCGCAGCGCCGCCCGACACCATCCAGCGCGGGATCGATCCGGCCATGTCGATCTGCACGTGATAGCGCGCGTGCGTCGCCGCGCCGTCGCGGATCGGATCGAGCGTCCAGCTGCCTTGCATCACCGACACGCGCACGATGCCGTCGCGCGGCGCCGGCCCGCGGGAGTTGTCGACGGCGAACTGCTCGACGAACGTGCCGCCGCGCTGAGTCCAGCTGGTGCGCAGCGTGAAGTCGCGATCGGAGACGATCGGCAGCTTGAGGCGCTGATAGACGAACGTTTCGTTCGCGCCCTTGGCGACGACGCGGCTCTCGCCGACGTTGTGCGTCAGCTTGCTCGCGTGATCCCAGTCGACGAGCACATCGCGCACCACCGACGGCGGCGACTCGATGTCCCCTTCGGCGTAGAGGTCGATCACCGGCGATTTTTCCTGGCGAAAGACTTCCACGCCGTGCGCGCCGCCGACGTGCTTGAAGTTCGGCGGAGCGGCGAGCAGCGGCAGGAGCGCGAGCAGGCGGAACATCGGCGACCTCCACGGCCGTAATGTGCACGCGCGGTGCCGAGCGCCCGAGTGTGCCGCCCGTCTCCGGAGCTGGCGCAAAACTTCACCATCTTCCGACGAGGTGATATGGTCGCCGGCCAACTGGAGGGGAACACCATGAACAAGCTCGTCGTCGCACTCACGCTGTGTACATTCGGCGTCGCGTACGCGCAGTCAGGTACGGCCGCCAAGCCGGCCACGCCACCGTCGGGCGCCGCCGCCACTCCGCCGATGATGGAAATGCCCAAGCCCGGCCCGGAGCAGGACGCGCTCAAGCCGTTCATCCACAACGGCAGCTACACCGGGACCCGCGTCGGCCAGGACGGCAAGGAAATGGCCGAGAAGGGCAAGCAGACCTGCAAGTGGATCGCGGGCAACATGTGGGCGAGCTGTGACATCGAGATGACCGCCGGCAGCGGCAAGGCCGCGCAGAAGTGGATGGGTCACCTCGTCATGGGCTACGACACGATGGCCAAGGGCTACCGCGCGGTCATGACCGACAACATGGGCATGATGGGCCGCATGAAGGGCATGCTCGACGGCAAGAAGATGGTCTGGGAGTCGATGGACGAGATGAAGGTGCCCGGCATGCCGTCGAAGGAGCGCGTCACCGACGACGCCACCGATCCGAAGTCCGAGAAGATGACCTTCGAAGGCTGGATGAACGGCAAGTGGGTGGCGGCCGGCTCGGGCTCGTTCAAGAACGCCGGCGGCAAGTAGCAGCCGCCCGCTTCACCTCACTTTCCGTAGCGCAGCGCGATCTTCCCGTCTTCCACTTCCACGCGAACCTTGCCGCCGCTCTTGAGCTTGCCGAACAGGAGCTCGTCGGCGAGCGGCTTCTTCAGCTCGGTCTGAATCAGCCGCGCCATCGGCCGCGCGCCGAACTGCGCGTCGAACCCATGCTCGGCGAGCCAGTCGCGCGCCGGCGCGGTCAGCTCCATCGTCACCTTCTTCTCGCGCAGCTGCGCCTGCAGCTCGCCGACCAGCTTGTCGACGACCTTCTTGATGACCTCGCTCGGCAGCGAGTCGAACGAGATCCACGCGTCGAGGCGGTTGCGGAACTCGGGCGCGAAGGTGCGCTCGATGGCCTGATTGCCGCGATCCTGCGGCTTCTGCTTGCCGCCAATCGCCGACGAGAAATCGAAGCCCGGCTTGCGCGCCGACATCTCGCGCGCGCCCGCGTTCGTCGTCATGATGAGGACGACGTGGCGGAAATCGGCCTTGCGCCCATTGTTGTCAGTCAGCGTCGCGTGATCCATCACCTGCAACAAGATGTTGTAGAT
>DASXOU010000085.1:0-11476 GCA_036494045.1 Polyangia bacterium
CGACGAGATCGTCGCCGCCGTCGACGGCGCCCGCGCCCGCCGCGCCGGCGAGACCATCACCCTCGATCTCGCCGCGCCGCTCGCCCTCGCCACTTCGTTCTAGCCACTCGCGCATGCGCTGCATACATCCGCGCGCGGAGGTGGCCCATGGACCCGAGCGGCAACGGCACCAAGCAGATCCACAACGAGATGATCGCCCACTTCGGCTTCGTCCCCGATTTCTACGCCACACTCCCCGAGCCCACGCTCGCGCACGAGTGGGGCGTGCACCGCGACTTCGAGCTCGCCGAGACCGCCATCCCCAACAAGTACAAGGAGCTCATCGGCCTCGCCGTCGCCGCGCACATCAAGTGCCGCTACTGCATCTACTATCACTCGCAGTCGGCGCGCGCTTACGGCGCCACCGACGATGAGCTCAAGGAAGCCTGCTTCATGGGCGGCATGACCGTGCAGTACTCGAACGCCATCAGCGGCATGGGCTATGACCTCGAGAAGTTCGAGCGCGAGGTCGATCGCGCCGTCGACTACATGACGTCGCAAGCCGTCACGCACCAACCGACGGTCTAGCGAAAGCTACGCGGTCGCGCGAATCTTGTTCGCAGCCGCGTTCGGGGCGAACGTGCGCCCGTCGAGCTCGTGCTTGAGCGCGACCACCGCCTGCCGGCTCATCTCGACGAGCCGATCCTGATCCGCCCGCGTCATTCCCTTGGTCGAGATGACGTCGCCGACGAGCATCGTCATCGGCGTGTGCTCGTCGGAAAACTTCCACGTGTGCTTGGGCAGCGCGTTCGCCGTCCCCGTGATTCCGAGCGGCAGGATGTCCACGCCGGCCTCGATCGCGAGCTTGAACGCCCCCGCCTTGAACGACTGCACTTCGCCGTCCTTGCTGCGCGTGCCCTCGGGGAAGAAGAGCACGCTGACGCCGCGATCGAGATACCAGCGCGCGCGCGCCATGCACTTTACGATCGACGACTTGTCCCCGCGACGCAGCGGAATGTACCCCGCGTGGTACATGAACCAACCCATGCACGGCACGTAGAAGTTCGCCGCCTTCGAGATCCACTTGAAGTGCAGATCCATGCAGAACGCCATCATGATGTCGCCCATGCCCTGATGGTTCGACACCACGACGAGCGGGCGATCCTGCGGAATCCGCTCCTGCCCGATTACCTCGAACGCCCAGCGATTGTTGAGGCGCGTGATGATTCGCCCCCACGTCGTCGCGTACCAGTGGCCGATGCGCCGCGTCGGATCGAACCACATCGTCGTCAGAAACAGCGGCGCGCCGACGACGTACATCGCCGACGTCAACACCGCGATCCCAACCCAGATGTAGATGGAGCGAAGCGCCTGCCACATGGTGCGGACCTGCTAGTGCTTCTTCTTCATCGCAGCCTGGCGCTTGGCTTCCAGCGCCTGTTCTTGCTGCTCGCCCTTGAGGGCCTTCTCCTCGAGCGCCTTGGCCGGCGACATGAACGGCGTGCCCTTGTCGTCGGTCATGCTGTCGAAGATGAGCAGGCCGTCCGACGAGCCGAAGCCGGTCGGCGAGTTGATCGAGAACGTGCCGGCCACTTCGTACTGCTTGCCGACGGTGAGCGCGGGCGGCTTCTGCTTCGGCGCCAGGTAGTCGACCACCATGAGCGCCTTCTCCTTCTTGGTGTCAGGCTTGTCGCCCATGAAGAAGTGCGGCTGGTCGCACAGCTTGCACGTCTGCTTCTTCGGGCAGACCGGGCACTGGTAGACCTCGAGCAGGTACGCCGAGACCTTGACGTCCTTGCCCATCATGCAATCCGCCGACGGCTCCTTGGCCGGCGGCACCACCATGCACGAGCGCATCTTGTTCTTGCGCAGCCCGTGGATGCTCCAGTCGCCGTTGGGCTGCTTGTCGGGAATGTCCGACGCCGTGAACGGCGGCGGCGGCGGCAAGTCGACCTTGATCGGCGGAAGCGCGGTCGCCTCCGGCTCGCCCATGGTCGCGCCCGACGAGTTCGAGCATCCGGCGCAAACGAAGACAACAGCCAAGGACGACAATAGGAGGCTGCCAACCAGCGCGAAACGCGACATAGGTGCCCCTCGCAAGGATGTCATATCGACCGAGTTCGTAGCACGGCGAGCGGCTTTTTGCCAAGTAATTTGCGCACGATGTACGATGCGGCGAATGCGGCCGTGGGTGCGTTTGGCGCTGCTCTACGCGGTGGTCGCGGCCGCCGGCTGCAAGCGCACCGCTGCGCCCGCGCACAGCGACGGGGGCGCGACGCCCGGCGCCGTCGACGACGCCGGTCCGCCGCGCGACGGCGGCGAGCTCGTCGTCCACGTCGAGGCCGAGCCGGCCATCCTGTGCGATCTGGTCGAGCACGACGCCTGGAGCCGCTGGATCGTCGAGAACCAGGTGGTCGAGACGCTGCTCTTCCAAGATCCGTGGTCGGGCGCGATCACCCCGCGCCTGGCGGCGAAGTGGGAGGTCGCCGCCGACGCGGTCACGCTGCACCTGCGCCCGTCGCTCAAGTGGCACGACGGCGCGCCGTTCTCCGCCGCCGACGTGGTCTTCACCATCGGCCGCGCGCGCGATCCCGCGGTCGGCGCCGATCAACGCAGCGACTTTCTGCCCGTCAGCGCCGTCGAGACGCCCGACGCCAACACCGTGATCCTGCGGCTGGCGCGCCCGGCGCCGTTTCTGCCGCAGGCGCTGGCGCATCTCGGGATCCTGCCGAAGCACCTCTACGAGGGAAAAGATCTACGCCGCGCCGAGGCCTCGCGCGCGCCCGTCGGCACCGGTCCGTTCAAGTTCGTCTCGTGGAAGCAGGGCGACGAGCTGGTGCTCGCGCGCAACCCCGACTACTGGGGCGAAAAAGCGCACCTCGATCGCATCCGCTTTCGCTTCGTGCGCGACAAAGAGGTCGCCTGGGAGCTCTATCGCCGCGGCGAGCTCGACGTCCTGTGGCAGGTGCCGGCCACGCACTTCGACGAGGCGCGCACGGATCCGGCGCTGCGCGGCCATCACATCCTGGTCTGGAGCCCGCGCGCATACCTCTTCATCGTGTGGAACACCGAGCGCGGGCGCCTCGCCGATGCGCGCGTGCGCAAGGCGCTGACCATGCTCGTCGACCGCCGCCGCTTCGACACCATCGCCTTCGGCGGTCACGCGCGCGAGATCACCGGCCCGTTCGCGCCGGGCACGCCCTCGTACGACGCGTCGATCGCGCCCTGGCCGTTCGATCCCGCCGCCGCGCGCAAGCTCCTCGACGAAGCCGGCGTCAAGACCATGAAGCTCACGTTCCTCTATTACGGCGCCTCGCGCTCGGCCGAGCAGCTCGGTACATTAATGAAGGAGGACTTCGCCAAGGCCGGCGTCACGCTCGAGCTGGCGTCGGTCGACTACGCGGTACAGCTCGATCGGCTGCGCCATCACGCGTTCGACGCCTCGGCGCTGCAATGGATCTTCTCGCTCGAGCAGGACAACTACGATCTCTTCCACTCGTCGCAAGCCGCCGGCGGCGAGAACTTCGGCAGCTGGAAGTCGCCCGCCGCCGACGCGCTCCTCGACCAGATTCGCAACACCGACGACGACGGCGCGCGCCACGCGCTCGACAGAAAGCTGCATCGGCTGATCCACGACGAGCAGCCCTACACGTTCATCTCGATGCGCGAGGTCGAGTCCTTGATCCAGCCGCGCGTGCATGCGCTCGTGCCCTCGCAAGACGGCTTCACGTTCGCGCGCGCGTGGCTGTCGAAATGATCGTTCGGCGCCTGGTCACGATCCCGATCGTGCTCATCGGCGTCACGCTCGTGACCTTCGCGCTCGTGCACGCGCTGCCCGGCGACGCCGCGCTGGTGCAAGCCGGCACCTCGCGCGGCGCCTCGCCCGAGTCGCTGGCGGCGATGCGCAAAGCGTACGACCTCGATCGCCCGCTGCCGGCGCAGTACGCCGCGTGGCTGGCGCGCTCGGCGCGGCTCGACTTCGGCGACTCGCTCGTCGACGGGCGCGCCGTGCGCGACAAGATCGCCGAGGCGCTGCCGACGTCGCTGGCGCTGGCGCTCCTCGCCGTCGCGCTCGCCTTCGGCGTCGCCGTCCCGCTCGGCGCGGCGCTCGGCTGGATTGATGGTCGCGGGCAAGCGCCTCGGCACAGCCTCGGCGCAGGCACCTCGCCTCGCTTCGCTCGGCTCGCCGATCGACGCTCGTGGGCGCGCGTCTCGTCGGCGGCGCTCTACGGCATCTACGCCTTGCCCGTCGCCGCGGTGGCGCTGCTGGTCCTGCGCGCCGGCGCGCCGTGGGGCGCGCGCACCGTCGTCGGCATGCTGCCCGCCGCCGCCGTGCTCGCGCTCGCCGAGACGGTCAAGCTCGCGCGCTATCAACGCGGCGCGCTCCTCGACGCGCTCGCCGCCGACTACGTTACCACCGCGCGCGCCAAGGGGCTCGGCCCGGCCGGCGTCGTCGCCCACGCGCTCCGCAACGCGCTTTTGCCGACGATCACGCTCGTCGGCAGCGAGCTGCCCGCGCTGCTCTCGGCCGCCGTCGTCGTCGAGGAGGTCTTCGGCCTCCACGGCATCGGCCGCATGGCCTTCGACGCGGTGCTGACGCGCGACGTGCCGCTGCTGCTCGGCATCACCACCGTCGGCGCGCTGGTCACGCTCGGCGCCGTCCTCGCCGCCGATCTCGCCTACGGCCTCGCCGACCCGCGTCTGCGCGGACGCGCCTCGTGAGCGAGCGTCGGCGAGCGAACTTGAGCGTGGCCCGCAGGGCCCGCGGATCGACTTCTTGTTCATGGGACACCTGGAAGGTGGCCCAATGAACGCGTGGCGCCGCTTCTCGTCGGCGCCCGGCGCACGCGTCGGGCTCGCCATCCTCGCCCTCTTCGTCGTCGCCGCCGCGCTCGCGGACCTCATGCCCTACGGCCCCGAGGATCAACATCCGGGCGGCGTCACGCTCGTGCTCGCACCGCCGTCGGCTGCGCACTGGCTCGGCACCGACGACCGCGGCCGCGACGTCGCCACGCGCCTGGTGCACGGCGCTCGCGTCGCCCTCGCCGTCGGCCCGCTCGCGGTCGCGCTCTACGTCGCCTTCGGGCTCGTCGTCGGCGTCGCCGCCGCGCTCGGCCGCCGCGTCGACTTCGCCGTCGGCCGCGTCGTCGAGGTGGGCCTCTTGTTTCCGACGCTGCTTCTCTTGCTCGCGATCCAGGGCGTCACCTCGCGCACCTCGCTCGCCGAGGTCGGCTTCGCCATCGCCGTCACGCAGTGGCCCTACGTCGCGCGGCTCACCCGCGCCGAGGCGCTCCGCGTCGCCGCCGCGCCGCACGTCGAAGCCGCGCGCGCCGTCGGCGCCGGCCGTTTGCGCCTGCTCGGCGTGCACATCCTGCCGCTCGCCGCCACGCCCGCGCTCACCGCCGCCGCGTTCGGCGTCGGCAACGCGGTGCTCTTCGAGACGGCGCTGACGTTTCTCGGGTTCGGCGTGCCGCCACCGACGGCGAGCTGGGGCGAGCTTCTGGCGCAGGCGCAAGCGTCGGGATTGCGGCCGTGGCTGCTCTTGCCGCCGACCGTCGCCATCGCCGCCGTCGTCCTCGCCTGCAACCTCGTCGGCGACGGCGTGCGCGCCGCCCTCAGCCCGCGAGCGGACGCGGCAGCGTGATCAGCCCCGAGTCGTCGCGATCGCGCACTGGCAGCTGCAGCTCGGCGAGCGCCTCGTTCAAGGTCCGGCGCACGCGCTCGTAGGTGTCACTGTCGCTGGTCGCGGTCGGACGGACCGGCATCCGGGTCTCTTGCTGAAGATCACCAAGCAGCTGACGAGGGCGCATGCCGGCGGCCCAAAGCAACCGGCATGCCTTCGCGCCACGCCCGCGATTTCGCGGCCTTCCACGCGCGTCGCCGGCCATGGCAATTGAACCAGCCGGCTAAAACTAGTGCCAGCGCCGACGCGCGACGAGCAACGCCAGCGCGCCGATCAAGAGCGCGATCGCGCCGAGCGACCGCGTCGCGCGCCCGGCGATCGAGCAGCCGCCGCTCTTGTAATCATCGAGGTTGATCGGCTTGCAAGATCCCGGATCGTCCGCCGCCGGATAGGCGTTGGCGATGCCGGCCACGTCGTCCATCTCCGGCGAGCGCTTCGAGGTCTCGCCCGGCGCCGCGTAGTTGTACATCGTCGCCAGCTTGATCGTGGTCTGCTCCTCGAGCGGCAGCGACGTCAGCGTCGTGCAGTCGGGCGGCGGATTGCCGCTGTCGTCGACTTCCTGCGGCTGCGTCGCCGCGTCCTTGCACGTGTGATCGAGCCCCTGCACATGCCCGAGCTCGTGCGTGAGCGTGTTCTCCAGATCGGCGAATGGCCGATTGGGATCCTCGGTCGCCGTCGTCGGCAGCACGGCGAATGTGAAGTTGATGTCGTTGAGCTCGATGTCGGCGTCGAGGATCGTGCCTGCGTGCGGGCTGCCGTCCTGCACATAGAACACCGTCGTGATGCCCGCCGCCGCCGCCGAGTAGCACATGTCCTTCTGCTGCGCGTCGTCGGGATGGCACCAGCGATCGGTGCGGAACTTGACCGTGTTGATCCCGTCGAGGTGCGCCTCGAGCGGCATCGGCGTGTCGTAGACGAGCTTCAAATAGGCCTGGTCACCGATGGCGTTCGCCCAGTTGGCCATCGACTTCATGATCACGGGAAAGAGGACGTCGTTGGTCATGTCGGGCGTGCCGCCCGAATCCGGCGTCACGTACGTGCAGCTGCCCGGCCACGACACCGCGATTCCCTTGGACGTCCGCGAGCGCACGTAGCCCGACGCCGTCGACGCGATTCCCGCGATCGCGATGGCGACGATGACCGAGCCGCGCGTCACTTGCCGGCCTGCACGTACGAGCGGATCTCGCGCTCCAGATCGTCGAGCCGCCGCGGCTCCTTGGACACCGCGGTCGTCCCGGCGGTGAAGGCCACGTCGGCGAGCGAAGCCGACACGCGCTTCTTGCCATCATTGCCGACGGTGACGTGCAGCTTGCCCTGCGTCATCCCGACCGTCCACGAGGCGTTGCCGCGCGTCTCGGTGAAGACCACGACCTCCTCGCCGACGACGAAATTGGCCGCGCCGTAGACGCGCATGCCGAGCCCGTCGCGCTCGCCGCCTTCGCGCCGCACCACGATGCGATCGCCCGGCTTCACCGATCCTTTGTAGGCGCGGGTCACGCGCAAGGTCACGTCGGTGTAGATGGCTTGATGATCGCTCGACCACTTCGCCGTCGACGACTCGACCACCGCGAGCACGATGCGCTCGGCGCGCGCCGTCAGCGCCTTGGTGTCGAGCGGGACCAACACCGTCGCCCGCGCCGCCAACGCCGCGCAAATGACGACGGCCACGACGAGCTGCTTCATGCTAACAGAGTAGCATGCTGCGGTGGTACCGGCGTCTCTTCGTTGACACATGGCAAAAAATCAATGTCCGCGCAGCTGACGAGCGGGCGCGCTTTTCCGGCTTCGACACCCGCGTCCCGATCGTGCTCGTCCTCGCCGCCTGCATCCTCGTGTTCCAGGAGTACTACGGCGACCGCCCCAACTTCGACGTCTACGTCGGCGACTACTTCCAGTCCTCGCGCTTCTACGCGCTCGGCGGCTTCGCCTGGTGGGCCGGCGCCAAGGTGGTCGGCTATTTCGTGATCCCCGCGATCGCCGTGTGGGGCCTTCTACGCGGCCGCTTGCGCGATTACGGCCTGTCGACGGCCGGCATGTCGCGCCACGTCTGGATCTACGTCGCGCTCTTCGCCGCCATCTTCCCCGTCGTCCTGGTCGCGTCGTACACCAAGCCGTTCCTCGCGACCTATCCGTTCTACAAGCTCGCCGGCCGCAGCTGGACCGACTTCATCGCCTGGGAGCTCATGTACGCGGCGTCGTTCGTCGCGCTCGAGTTCTTCTTCCGCGGCTTTCTCTTGTTCTCACTCGAGCGGCAGATGGGCGCCTACGCCATCTTCGTGATGATCGTGCCCTACTGCATGATCCATTTTCACAAGCCGGTGGCGGAGGTGTTCGGCGCCATCTTCGCCGGCATCGTCCTCGGCACGCTGGCGATGGCGACGCGATCGATCTGGTGCGGCGTGCTCATCCACATCTCCGTCGCGTGGACGATGGATTGCCTGGCGCTCTTGCACACGACCGGATTCCCCGGATCGGCGCGCTTCCTCGGCGAGTACGCGCCCTAAAAAAACGATGGGCGGCGGCGATCGTCAACGCGGAGACGATCGCCGGCGCCCATCACGAGGGGGGCGATGCTTGATTACGACTTCGACTTCGTCGACGCGGCGCTCTTGATCTTGTCGCCGCGTACCAGCTTCTCGACCTTCTTCGCCAGGTCGTCGACCTTCGCCGAGAGCTTCCTCAGATCGTCGTTGGACGCGAAGTCGAGCGCGCCGCGAACGCGACCCACGACCTCGGTCCAGGCGCCACGAAGCTGCGCCGGCACTTCATCGATCTGTCCCTTGACCTCGCCGAACGAAGCCTTGGCCTTCTTCTCGAACATTGCGACCTGCTTGGCCGCCTTCTTCTCGAACCCTTCGATCTGCTTGCGGGCGTTCGTGAACGTCCCTTTGAGCTGCTGACTCACCGTCGCCATGAACATCCTCCTGGTCGCGTCACCGAGGTAACGCGACGCGTTACGTGTCTATCTTGCGCATCGCGTCAGATATGTCAAGGGACATTGGATTCCTGAATGTAAACAATACGTTTCGAGACAAAGTATTACATTGAATTACATTCAGATGACAATTGCCGGTCTATAGATTTGGACCATGATTGCTTGGCTGACCCTCGATAACGTCCTCATCAGCACCTACCTCGTCGTGCTGTTGACCCTGGCCATGTATGGCTTCCATCGCTCGATGTTGATGTACCTGTACTACCGAAGCCGCGGCGCCGACCCGTCGCCGCTCGCGCGCTTCGACGCGACGACGCTGCCCATCGTCACCGTGCAGCTGCCGCTGTTCAACGAGATGTACGTGGCGGCGCGCCTGCTCGACGCGGTGGCGCAGATCGAGTATCCGCGCGACAAGCTCGAGATCCAAGTGCTCGACGACTCCACCGACGAGACGCAGGCGATCTGCCGCGCCAAGGTCGAGGAGCTGTCGAAGCTCGGCCTCGACATCCAGTACATCCACCGCGTCGATCGCACCGGGTTCAAGGCGGGCGCGCTCGAGCACGGCCTGCACTCGGCGCGCGGCGAGTTTGTGATGGTGTTCGACGCCGACTTCCTGCCGCCGGCCGACATCATCGAGCGCACGGTGCACTTCTTCACCAAAGACAAGGTCGGCATGGTGCAGGTGCGTTGGGATCACGTGAACCGCGACTACTCGCGCCTCACCGAGCTGCAGGCGATGATGCTCGATGGGCACTTAGTCATCGAGCACACCGCGCGGCACCGCTCGGGGCGGTTCTTCAACTTCAACGGCACCGCGGGAATCTGGCGGCGCTCGGCGATTGCGGATGCGGGCGGCTGGTCGCACGACACGCTCACCGAGGACATGGATCTCTCGTATCGCGCGCAGCTCAAGGGCTGGGAGTTCATCTACCTCAAGGACGTGGTCTCGCCGGCCGAGCTCCCCGTCGAGATGAACGCGTTCAAGTCGCAGCAGTTCCGTTGGGCCAAGGGATCGATCCAGGTGGCGAAGAAGCTCCTGCCGTCGATCTGGCGCAGCAAGGATGTGCCGTTCAACGTCAAGCTCGAGGCGTTCTTCCACCTCACGAACAACTTCGCCTATCCGCTCCTCTTGCTGCTCTCGATCCTGCTCTTGCCGAACCTCCTGGTGCGCACGCAGCACGGGCTGCGTGAGGTGCTGCTGATCGATCTGCCGCTCTTCTTCGGCACGACGCTGTCGATCGCGACGTTCTACATCACGTCGCAGCGCGAGACGGGGCGCAACTGGAAGCCGACGCTGAGGCGGCTGCCGCTCATGATGTCGCTCGGCATCGGGCTGTGCATCAACCAGACGCGCGCGGTCGTAGAGGCGCTGTTCGGCGGCGAGTCGGGCGAGTTCGTGCGCACGCCCAAGCACGGCGTGGTGCGGCGCTTCGAGGGCTGGACGGCGAAGAAGTATCGCGCGACCAAGACGCTGATCCCGTTCGTCGAGGTGCTGTTCGCGGCCTACTTCGCGATGGCGACGGTGGTGGCGGTCAACGCCGGGCACTACGTGTCGCTGCCGTTCATGCTCCTGTTCACCCTCGGCTTCGGCTACGTGGGTGTTCTCTCGCTTCATCAGTCTCGATAGCGGATTCGGCTGGCGGCGGGTCCTGCCAGCACATTCATTTTTTCGGCTGTGCTCGGCTGCGCTCGTGGCGGCTTGGGCGTCCGGATGTGGCCGGCGCGCGCGAGGAACGTCGATTACGTTGCGCGCATGCCAATTCATGCGCTGACGAATGACGTGGTCGAGCGGGCGCGCGACGGTGCGGTGGCGTTGGTGGCGACGGGGGGCGAGCCGCTGCGCTGTTGTTTACGGAACGCGCGCGCGGGCGAGGCGATTCTGCTCTTCAGCTACGAGCCGCCGATTGGCGACGGCCGCAGCCCCTATCGCGAAGTCGGCGCCGTCTTCGCGCACGCCGCGCCGTGCGAGGCCCCAACTGGGGGCGCGTATCCGGCGGCATGGCTCGGCAAGCCGCAGGTGCTGCGCGCCTACGATGCCCGCGGCTGGATCGTCGACGCCCTCGTCCACGACGGCAAAACCCCCGAACCGGAGATCGCGCGCCTCTTCGCGCAAGAATCCGTCGTCGAGATTCATAGCCGCAATGTCGCGTACGGCTGCTTCATGTTCCGTATCACGCGATAGCCCCCACACCGCCGGAACGAGCTCCCTCAGTCGCGCACCGGTTTCTCCGGCGGCGGGCAGGACCCGCCGCCAGCCGAACCCACTACTACAGTGCCCAAGGGAGCGAGTGAAAAAACAAACGGCGCAACCGAAGTCGCGCCGTTTGAAGACTGCCGCCTACCGCCCTAGCCGATGGAGGAAAAGTTTGAACCCCTACATTTTAGTAGGTGGGCTCGACATATGACCGATATGGGCTTCCCGACTAGCGGGTATGCACGCCTCGGTCAGCGGCCGATCCCGGGCTCATGATCGTAGGGAAAAAACAATCTCCTCCTGTCGCGCTGGGCAGAGGGCGCTGATCCATTATAACCGTGGAACCGCCGCGCGCCACTGAGACTCGCGCGTCCGCAAGCGCAGCCGCCCGTCGCTGTCAAGTCACCGCCTGACGCCCCGCCGATCTGCGCAATTCGCGCGGCGTTGCGCCGGTCGCCCGACGATCATCGGCTCCTGTCCCGGCTTGCGCTGACCTACTACGAACAGCGGAAATACGCGCGCGCGCTGGACAGAGAGTACGAGCAGGCTACGCGCGCCCTCATGCGACTCATTCGGCGCGGCGTGTCGCGCATGGCCCGCGGGCCGTGCGGCGAAGGCGCCCGCTGGGCGCGCGGGCTCGTCGCGCACTGCTGGTCCAGGGTCGGTACCATCGGTGCGAAACAAG
>DASXOU010000086.1:0-2626 GCA_036494045.1 Polyangia bacterium
AGACGCGCTCGCACCCGGCAAACGCGCGCGCCAGCGACGCGCGATCGAGGAGGTCGGCGTCGGCGAATTCGCAGCCGACGCCGTCGAGCCCGCGCCGGTTGCCGCCATGAACGAGCGCGCGCACCCCGTGTCCCGCGTCGACGAGCGTCCGCACCAAATTGGCGCCGACATGCCCGGTCGCGCCCGTAACCGCAATTTGCATCGGCAGACTCTACAAAATTTCTCGGCTCACGCGCCTCAAACTTGTTTGGCGCGGGACTGGCACCGCATGCAAAGCATGCGATCGCAGATCGGCAAGGTCATCGCGGGCATGGTGTCGGCGGGAATCACGGTGGTCGGTGCGCGCTTCCTGCTGACGCCGTACGCGGCGGCACGCGACTATGGAGTGGCACTGGCCAGCGACGACGATCGCTGGCTGAGCTCGGTCAAGGGCGTGCGCGACATCGCCTCGGGCCTGTTGGTCGCGGGTGCCCTGGCGCTGCCCGACCGGGCGTCGGGCCGGCGGGCGCTCGCGATCGCAACGCTCATCCCCATCGCCGACGGCGCGATCGTGGCGTCGCGTCATGGGCTGCGACGCCCCGGGCATCTGGCGATCCATTGGGGAACGGCTGCGCTGATGTTGGCGGCGGTCGCGCTCTTGCGCTGAGCGAGCGCCGTCCACGGCTATTTGGCGTCGGCCCAGGTGCGGCCGATGCCGAGGTCGACCTTGAGCGGGACGTCGAGCTTGGCCACGCCTTCCATCTTGTCGACGAGCCGCTTGCCCACCGCGTCCGCTTTTTCGGCCGGCGCCTCGAGCACCAGCTCGTCGTGGACCGTGAGCAGCATCTTGACGTCGCGCAACTCGCGGTCGAGCTCGCGCTGCACCGCGATCATCGCCACCTTCAACAGGTCCGCCGCCGTCCCCTGAATCGGCGTGTTGCGCGCCATGCGCTCGCCCGCCGCGCGCAGCATGCGATTGCGCGCCTGCAGCTCGGGGATCGGCCGAAAGCGCCCGAACAGCGTGCGTGTGCCGCCGTCGCGATAGGCGTCCTCGATGATGGTGTGCATGTACTTGTCGAGCGTGGCGTAGGTCTTCAAGTAGCCTTCGATGTAGCGCTTGGCGTCGGCGCGCTCGATGCCGAGCCGCTGCGCGAGCCCGAAGTCCGACAGCCCGTAGACGATGCCGTAGTTGATCATCTTGGCCACCGAGCGCAGCTTCGGATCGTCGGCCTGCGCCGCGCCGAACATCTCGATCACCGTGCGCCGATGAATGTCCTCGTCCTTGCCGAACGCGTCGAGGAGCACCGGATCCTTCGACAGGTGCGCCAAGACGCGCAGCTCGACCTGCGAGTAGTCGGCGGCGATGAGCACGCAGCCGTCGGCGGCGATGAACGCGCGCCGGATCTCGCGCCCGAGCTCGGTGCGAATCGGCACGTTCTGCAGGTTCGGCTCCGTCGACGACAGCCGCCCCGTCGCCGCCACCGTCTGGCGATACGACGTGTGCAGCCGCCCGTCCTTGGGATCGACGACCGCGGGCAGCGCGTCGATGTACGTGCCCTTGAGCTTGGCGAGCACGCGATGCTCGAGGATCTTGGCGGCGACCGGATGCAGCGGCGCCAGCTCCTCGAGCACGTCGGCATCGGTCGACCAGCCGGTCTTGGTGCGCTTGATCCCGGGCAGCCCGAGCTTCTCGAAGAGCAGCTCCTGCAGCTGCTTCGGCGATCCGAGGTTGATGTCGCTGCCGGCGAGCGCCTGCACCTCGGCCTCGATGGTCCCAAGCTTCTGATCGACGTCGCGCCCGAGCCGGCGCAGCCACTCGGTGTCGAGACGCACGCCGTGCATCTCCATCACCGCCAAGACGCGCGCCAGCGGCAGCTCGATATCGTCGAGGAGGCGCACCATCTTTTGCGCCTCGAGCTGCGCGCGCAAGAGCGCACCGACGGCGAGCGTGCCTTCCGCCGAGCAGCCGGCGTACCTGGCCGCGCGCTCGACCTCGAGCGTGTCGTAGGCCAGCGCCTTCTTCCCCGAGCCGAGCAGCGCCACGCGCGACTCGACGGTGGCGCCGAGCCGCCGCTCGCACAGCGACGACACGTCGTGCTCCTGCGTCGGATCGAGGAGGTACGAGGCGATCTGCGGATCGGACGCGACGCCGCCCATGCGCGCGCCGTAACGCGTCAGGAGCACGATCGTGTCCTTGAGCCCGTGCACGTGCTTGCGCGGCTGTCCGGCGGCGAGCACCAGCGACAAAATATCGAGCGCCTTGTGCGCGTCGAGCTGCGTCGGCGCGCCGAGGTAGCGATGGCCGAGCGGCACGTACGCCGTCGGGCGCCCCGGCGACGCCAGCGCGATGCCGATGAGCGCCGCGCCCAGCTGCGACGACGGCGGCGACGCGGTCGACTCGAGCGCCAGACCGAGCTCGTCGGTGCGCAAGAGCTCCGAAGCCAGCGCGCGCAGCTCGCCCTCGTCCGTAATGGTCCTCGGCGCCGCCTTGCCAATCTCGATCTTCAGCGGCGGCTCGATCTTCGTTTCTTCCGGCTTGGTTTCTTCCGCGCTGACGGCTGACGGCTGATGGCTGACGGCCTTCCCCTCGCCATCCACGTCGAACGTCGGCGGCTTGTGCGCGATGGGCTTGAGCCGCTCGAGCAGG
>DASXOU010000087.1:0-6148 GCA_036494045.1 Polyangia bacterium
TCACCACCGCCTCCAGGAGGGCGGAGAATGACTCGGACGGAAACGGACGCTCGCCGTACAGCGCCTCGTACAGCGCCACGCAGAAGCTGAACTGATCGGTGCGCGCGTCGGAGGCGCCGCCGAGGTGCTGCTCGGGCGCCATGTACGGTGGCGTTCCCACGATGGCGCCCACCTGCGTCAGCGGCGTCTCGAGCAGGCGCCGCTCCGACGAGCTCATCGGATCCTTCGGCAGCTCCGCGCGCGCCGGATCGATCGGTCCCGTCGACGGCGTGGCGCCGCTCGCGCCCGCCGCGCTGCCGCCGCGCGATTGTCCGCTCCACGTCGACGCTTCGTCGCCGAGCGACGCGAGCTCGACGTCGGCGTCGTGCTCGCCCGAATCGCCGCCCGCCTGCGCGGTGCGCGCCAGTCCGAAGTCGAGCACACGCACGCGCCCGTCGGCGCCGAGGATCAAGTTGGCCGGCTTGAAGTCGCGATGCACGAGCCCGACCTGATGCGCGGCGGCCAGCCCACGGCCGGCGTCGCGGAACACCGCCAACACCTCGCGCCATCCGGGCTTGCGCTTGATCCACGCATCGCCGGTCTCGCCCTGCACCAGCTCCATCGCCAGGAACACGCCGCCGTCGACGCGCCCGACGTCGTATACGGCGACGACGTTGGGATGCGACAGCTGCGCCAGCGCCTGCGCCTCGCGCATGAGCCGCGTCGCCAGCGTGTCCGAGGTCGCGCCCGACGTGGTCACCAGCTTGACGGCGACATCGCGCCCGAGCTCGGCGTCACGCGCGCGATAGACCACGCCCATTCCGCCTTCGCCGAGCGGTCCGAGGATCTGATAACGCCCGAGAAACGATCCGATCTCGAGCGTCGTGCGCAGGAGGCGCCGCCGCGAGCGCCGGCCGACGTTCTCGTCGTGCGTATCCGCGTCTTCGTCGCGACGCTTCTTCTTCTCGTCTTCGGACACGTCCGGTGCGAACATCGTAGCATGTCGCCGGCCAGCCATGTCGTCATCCGCGCCGTCCGCCCCGATGACGCCGCCGCCCTGTCGGACATCCGTCACCAGCCGAACGTCATGCGTTTCACGCCGGCGATGCCGTCGGAGCGGCCGCGCGACTTCTTCGCGCGCTGGGGCGCCGACGATCACGTCATGGTCGGCGAGCTCGACGGCCGCGTCGTCGGCTACGCCGGGCTGCACGTGCGCGACGGCAAGCGGCGCCACTCGGCGTGGCTCGGCATCGCCGTGCACGACGAGTTCGCCGGCCGCGGCGTCGGCCGCGCGCTCATGCAGGCGCTGCTCGACCTGGCCGACAAATGGATCGGCCTCGCGCGCGTCGCTCTCGAAGCCAACGCCGACAACGAGCGCGCCATCGCCATGTACCGCCGCTTCGGCTTCGTCGAGGAGGGCCGCCAGAAGAAGGCGTATTTCGGCGACGGCGGATTCAGCGATGCGGTGCTGATGGCGCGAGTTCGCTGAGGCCAGAGGCCAACAGGCGACAGGCGGCCGGCGACAAGGCAATTCAAACTTGGAGTCCGCGCCGCATCAAATCGCCAGTCGCCAGCCGCCGGCCGCCTGTGGCCTGTTGGCCGTCGGTCCGCCCGTCGCATCTATTATATAGTCGCTCCCACATGCACAAACCCATCCCGCTCGGCGAGCGGCGCCTCGACCTCGCGTTCATCATCTTCTTCGCCATCAACCTCGGCTTCATCACCTACGTCGTCGACATCGAGCAGCTCACGATCGCCGATCCGACCCACTTTACGTATCCGCTGTGGCCGCCGCGCGTCTTCGTCGACATGGTCCATTGGTGGGGCCGCACCTTCGATCCGCCGCTGATGGCGCGCGAGCCGTGGTGGCGCGCCACCATCTGGCTCGACGTGCTCGGCTTCGGCCCGTTCTACGCGTTCGCGCTGTACGCGTTCATCAAGGGGCGCTCGTTCATCCGCGTGCCCGCGTTCGTCTGGTCGGGCGTGATGTTCGCCAACGTCACCATCATCTTGTTCGAAGAGCTGCTCGGCGCCCACAAGTCGCCGCGGCCGGGCGTGGTCGTGGCGGCCAACCTGCCGTGGCTGGTGATGCCGTGGCTGGTGGTGGCGCGGCTGGCGCGGCGCGAGCATCCGTTCTGCCGCGAGGTTTCGCCCTGAGCTTCGCCGAGCGCTACGGAAAATGCGCCATCGTCGCCGGCGCGTCGACCGGGCTCGGCGCCGCCTTCGCGCGCGAGCTCGCTGCGCGCAAGCTCGATCTGCTCCTGCTCGCGCGGCGTAAGGACGTGCTCGACGCGCTCGCCGCCGAGCTGCGCGCCGCCCATTCGGTCGACGTGCGCGTCGCCGCCGTCGATCTCGGCGCCGCCGATCTGTTGACGCCGCTGCGCGCCGCCGCCGCCGGGCTCGACGTCGGCCTCGTGGTGTACAACGCCGCCCACTCGCTCATCGGCCCGTTCCTCGAGCAGCCGCTCGCCGACAAATTGCGCATCCTCGACGTCAACTGTCGCGGCCCGCTCATCTTCGCCGACGAATTCGGCCGCGCCATGGCCGCGCGCGGTCGCGGCGGCATCGTCTTGATGGCGTCGATGGCGGCGGCGCAGGGCTCGCCGCTCGTCGCCACCTACGCGGCCACCAAGGCGTTCGATCTCGTGCTCGCCGAAGGATTGTGGGACGAGCTCGCCGCGCACGGCGTCGACGTGCTCGCCTGCCGCGCCGGCGCCACGCGCACGCCCAACTACGAAGCGTCGAAGCCCAAGGGCAGGGTGCCGCTCATGGAGCCCGAGGCGGTGGCGCGGCGCGCGCTCGACTCGCTCGGCAAGCGGCCGAGCGTGGTGCCCGGCTTCATCAACCGTCTCGGCGACCTCTTCATGACCCGCCTCTTGTCGCGGCGCGCGGCGATCCGCTTCATGGGCAAGACCACCCGACGGCTGTATACCCGATAGCTCGCTCGCGCGCACAACTTCGTTCAGGATGGCCGCCGTGCTCGGCGCTACCGCTTTGGTGCGGGGGGCGCATGCACAAAGCCGCGGTTGGACAGCATCACTTCATGCGCAACTTCCTGCCGGCGCTGTTTCTGGTGCTGCTGGTGTCGACGCTCGCGCTCTTCGGCTTCGGCATGATGATGGAGCGGCACCTCGAGCATCTCGCGCGCAACATGGCGCAGCGGGTGGCGCCCGGATATCAAGTGGCGCTCGAGCTCGACCTCGACGTCGAAGAGCTGGCGCTCGCCAGCGTGCTCTCCTCCGAATCGGGCGACGAGCGCGGACTGTGGGAAGCGCAAGATCGCCTCGACTCGGCGGCGCGCGCCTACGACGGCTGGGCGCACGCGGCGCGCGTCCGCCGGTTCGCCGACATGGCGCCGATCGTGAGCAGCTATGAGGAGCGCGTCGCCGCCGCCAACCCGACCGGTTCGCACATCGACGCGCCCGAGCTGGAGAACGCCGTCGAAGACGTCACGCAGGTCCTGCGCGCCGACCGCCACGCTGCCGCCGGCGGCGCCACCGGCATGCTCGACAAGATCGCGCGCATCCAACAGCGGCGACGCTGGGAAGAGCTGACGATGATGGGGCTCGTCGCCGGCACCTGCGCGGCGCTGCTCTTGTTGGCGCGGCGGCGCGAGGAGCACGTGTGCGCCGGCGAGCAGCAGCAAATGCAGAACCTCGAGCGCATCAACGCCGATCTGGAGGCGTTCGCCGGCCGCGTCGCCCACGATCTGCGCAATCCGCTGGTGCCCATCTTGAGCGGCACGCAGGTGATCGAGCGCTCCGACGTCGACGCGCAGGTGCGGCGCGCCGCCGAGCGCATCGAGCGATCGGCGCGCCGGCTGGCCAGCATGATCGACATGCTGCTCGACTTCAGCCGGCTGGCGGCGGCGCAACCGCCGGCCACGTGCGAGGTGCGGCCGATCGTCGAAGACGTGGTCGAGGGCTTCGCGGAAAAAGCGCGCAAGCACGAGGTCGCGCTGGTGGTCGCGTGCGACGACGTGCGTGCGGCGTGCGAGCCGATCGTGGTTGCGTCACCTTTACAAAATCTCATCGAGAACGCGCTCAAGTACGGGCGGCGCGCCGATGTGGCGCCGGTCATCGAGATCCGCGGCTTCTGGCGCGCCGGCATGGTCATCCTCGAGGTCGAAGATCGCGGGCCCGGCCTCGACGCCGTACAAGCGGAGAACCTGTTTCGCGCGTTCCAGCGCGGCGTCGACGGCGGTGAAGGCGTCGGGCTCGGGCTGGCGACGGCGCGCCGGCTCGTCGAAGCACGCGGCGGATCGATCGGCTTGCGCGCGGGCCGCTTCGGCGGCGCGCTCTTCCAGGTGCGCCTGCCGGCGGAGCGGCCGGCCGACGTCGCTACGCCCGAGCGTGACCGCAGCGGCGACGAAGCCGTAACCGCGGCCGAGGTTCCGACGTAATATCTGATCATGGACGAGCGCAAGTATCCGGTGCAAAAGAGCGACGGCGAGTGGCAAAAGGAGCTCTCGCCCGCCGAGTACACAGTGCTGCGCTGCGCCGGCACCGAGCGGCCGGGCAGCGGCAAGCTCCTCGACGAGCATCGCGTCGGCATCTACTCCTGCCGCGCCTGCGGCAACGAGCTCTTCCGCAGCGACACCAAGTTCGAGTCGCACTGCGGCTGGCCGAGCTTCTACGAGTCGCTCGCAGGCGACGCGGTCGAGCGCATCGAAGATCGCAGCCACGGCATGCTGCGCGTCGAGGTGCGCTGCAAGAAATGCGGCTCGCATCTCGGCCACGTCTTTCCCGACGCGCCGCAGACGCCGACCGGCGAGCGCTACTGCATGAACTCGGTGGCGCTCACGTTCGCGCCGAAATAGGCGGGGGATTCTTGATCAGCTCGCCGATGCGCTCGAGCGCGCGATCGATCGTCGCCGCCGGCGGCCCGAACGAGAAGCGCACGTAGCCGGCGAAGCGCGAGCCGTGACCGCGGCGGCGCTTGCCCGGGTTCACGTCGAAGAATTCGCCGGGCACGGTGATCACCTTGTGCTCGAGCGCGGCGCGGAAAAATCCCATGCCGTCGGCGAGCGGCGGCGGCAGGTCGGCGACGTTGCCCCAGGCGTAGAAGGTGCCGTCGGGGACGCGGTCGAAGCGCACGCCGAGCTGCTCGAGGCCGGCGAGCATGCGATCGCGCTTCTTGCGGAAGACGTCCTGGATCGCGCGCGTCTCCTTGACCACGTGATCTTCGGCGAGCAGCGGAACGGCGGCGCGCTGCAGCGGCTTCGATCCGCCGCCGTCGAGGAACGAGCCGGCCGAGGCGAGCGCGTCGACCACCGAGCGCGGGCCGACGGCCCAGGTCACGCGCCAGCCGGGGTAGCGCCAGTTCTTGGTGAGCCCGTCGAAGAGGAGGACCGGATCGCGATCGACGTCGGCGACATAACGTGCGGCTGACGCAACCGGCAAGGCGCCTGGTTTCGTACGATAGACATAATGTGAATAGAACTCGTCGAGGAGCAGCGAACAGTCGAGCTCGCGCGCGGTGGCGACCCAGCGCTCGAGCTCGTCGCCGTCGACGAGCTTGCCGGTCGGGTTGCACGGGTTCGACAAGAGCAGCGCCGACAGCCCGCGGCCGAGGATCTCGCGCCGCAGATCGTCGGCGGAAAAGGCGTAGCCGCGATCGCCCTCGAGGAGGATGGGGATGGCGGTGAACGCCTTGAAGATGTCGAGCAGCTCCTCGTAGGCGGTGTAGTCGGGCAAAAAGTGGCCGAGGTTGACGTGGCCGAGGCTGGCGGCGGCGCGGGTGAGCGCGGTCCGTCCGCCGCCGGAGATGCACACGTTCTCCGCCGCGTACTGCGAGGGCAGCCCACGGCGATAGAGCCGGTTGTAGAGATCGGCGACGGCGGCGCGCAGCTCCCACAAGCCGGCGACCGGCGCGTACTCCTGATCGTCGACGGCGATGCCCACTTGATGAACGCGCGCCGGCGCGCCGGGCAGCTCGCCCGTCTCCGGCTGGCCCTGGCCGAGGTTGCACCAATCCGGGTCCTCGCCGCTGTAGCCGCGCCGAACGGCCTCCGTCGTCACGAAGATGACGCCGGTCCGGGGTACCGCTCGAAACGCAGTCGTCGCTTGTTCGCCGTTCACGGCGGCCGACCTTAGCACCGTTCGACCCAGCGCTCAGCTGGGTCGAACACACCTGGGAGTTCATCACCGAGCTCAGACCTGTGCCGGAG
>DASXOU010000088.1:0-4272 GCA_036494045.1 Polyangia bacterium
GTCGTGCCTGGTGCGCGCGCTCGAGTACTACTCGACGCTCGACGAAGGCGCGCTCTATCGCTTCAACTGGATCTTCCCGTCGTCGAAGCTGCAAAAGAGCGGCCTCGGCTTCGGCGGCGGTTTCCCCGCCGGCACCACGACCGGGAGCTACGAAGGGCGCGGCGACACGTTCGCCTATCTCGATGAGGACATGGTAGACGCCAAGCTCGTCGACGAGCTGCGCGACAATCCGCTGCTGCTCATTCCATCGAAGCGCCGCCAACAGATCCTCGACGAGAAATTGCGCGGCAAGCCTTTCGATCCGTCCGACTACATCCGCTTCGGCGATCTCGGCCACAAGAACAAGCAGATCTTCGAGGCGCTGCTCGTCGCCTACAAGGGCGACTACTTGAAGGTGCTGCGCCACGTGCAGGTCGAGCGCTTCTACATCGCGCGGCGCTATCGGCAGGCGGCGGTCACCGTCGAGCCGCAGCTCGCCGTCGACGCGCAGGCGCGACAATTGACGATGGATCGCTCGCTCGGCGCGCTGCCGACGGCGCTGCAGTCGGTCGCGCTCTACGAATACTCGGGCGAGCTCGTCGACGGCAACCGCGGCATCATCGAATACTCGGATCTCTTGAAGCGGCCGCTCGAGGCGTACAAGTATCTGCTCGGCACCGTCGAGCACGCGGAAGTCGCGGTGCAGAACACGATCGTCTTCTGCGACGAGTTCTTCATCGGCTCGTCGAACGAGTCGCACCTGGCGGTGTTCAAGGAGGTGCCCGAGTTCCAGTCGTTCAAGGGGCGGCTCGAGCTCATCCGCGTGCCCTACATCCTCGACTACGAGCAGGAGCGCAAGATCTACGAGGAGCAGATCCACGACGGCGCCGTCGGGCGGCACATCGCGCCGCACACCGCGTTCGTCGCGGCGCTGTGGGCGACCTTGACGCGCATGCGCAAGCCGCTGCCGGAAAAGTATCCGAAGGGGCTCGCCGACCTCGTCGCCAAGCTGACGCCGCTCGAGAAGGCCGAATTGTACGCGCACGGCCGCGCGCCCGATGGGCTGACGCCCGAACAGACCAAAGAGCTCCTCGGCAACATCGACAAGATCTTTGGCGAGTCCGACGCCTATCCCAATTACGAAGGGCGCACCGGCGCCAGCCCGCGCGAGATCAAGGTGCTGCTCTTGAACGCCGCGCAGCACGGCAAGTTCACCTGCGTCTCGCCGCTGGCGGTGTTCGAAGAGATGGAAGAGCTGGTCAAGAACGTCACGGTCTACGAGTTCTTGAAGCAGGAGCCGCTGCCGGGCGGCTATCACGAGAACAAAAAGTTCATCTACATCGTGCGCGAGAAGTTCCTCGACATCATCGACGACGAGGTGCGCTCGTCGATGGGCCTCGTCGAGGAGCGGCAGTACGCCGATCTCTTCGGTAAATACGTCACCCACGTCTCGCACTGGACCAAAAAGGAGAAGCTGCGCAATCCGCTCACCGGGCGGCTCGAGGATCCCGACGAAGACATGATGACCGAGGTCGAAAAGACGCTCGGCATGGGGCAGAAGCGCGACGACTTCCGCCACGAGGTCATCTCGCGGATCGCGGCCTGGTCGATCGAGCATCCGGGGCAGAAGGTCGATTTCGCGACCGTGTTTCCGCGCCAGTTGCAGCAGCTGCGCGAGTCGTACTTCGAGCAGCGGAAGAAGATCCTGAAGAAGACGCTCGAGGAGGTCTTGCAGTATCTCGCCGACGGCGCCGACAAGATGCGCACGCGCATCGATCGCGAAGCGTTCGAGCGCGTCGAGACGACGCTGCGCAACTTGAAGACGACCTACGGCTACTGCGACCACTGCGCGCGCGACGCGGTGTCGTATCTGTTGCGTAAGCGCTACGTGTAGATGAAGCGGCTACGGGCGATCGATTGGCTGCGCGGGCTGGTCATGGTGCTCATGACCATCGACCACGCCGGCGCCGCCTACGACGCGCACCACCTGCACGGCGACGCCGCGTGGGGCTGGGTGCCGGGATCGGCGCTGCCCGCGGGCGAGTTTCTCACGCGCTGGATCACGCACATCTGCGCGCCGGCGTTCGTGCTGCTCGCCGGCGCGTCGCTGGCGCTGTCGATGGAGAAGCGGCGCGGGCAGCCGGGGCAGACGGCGTTCATCGTCAAGCGTGGCCTCTTCATCGCGGCGCTCGATCCGATCTGGATGTCGCTCGGCTTCGCCGGCTATCACATCTTGGTTTTTCAGGTGCTTTACGCCATCGGGATGTCGCTCGTGTGCATGGCGTTCTTGCGGCGGCTGTCGTCGACCGCGCTGCTCGGCGCCGCCGTCGCGATCCAGGTTTTCGGCGAGCTGAGCGCGCGCGTGCATTTTACGGCGCAGCCGCTGCGCGTGATCTGGTGCTTCCTCTTCGTCGGCGGGCCGCCGTTTCGCCCGGCGATCGTCGCCTATCCGCTGGTGCCCTGGCTCTCGATCATGATGGCGGGCTGGGTGCTCGGCCGCTGGATTCTGGCGACCAAGACGCTCGATCGCGCGGCGCGCGCGCAGAAGCTGGCGACGCTGGGCATTGCGCTGCTCGCCGTGTTCGCGATCGTGCGCGGCGTCGACGGCTACGGCAATTGGAACCTGTATCGCGATTCGCTGGCGCCGCTGCAGTGGCTGCACGTGGCGAAATATCCGCCGAGCCTGAGCTACACGACGCTCGAGCTCGGCTTGACGTTCCTCTTGTTGGCGCTGTTCGTGATGCTCGACGATGATCGGCCGCGCCCGCTGCTGGGGCCGTTGGCGCTGTTCGGCTCGACCGCGTTCTTCTTTTACGTGCTGCACGTGCATCTTCTGCAGCTCGTGCAAGTGGTCTTCAAGCTCGATCGCAACCAGTACGGCCTGACCAAGACCTACGTGGCGGCGGCGGCGGTGATCGTCCTGCTCTATCCGTTGTGCGCGCGCTATCGGCGCTACAAGGCGGCGCATCCCGACGGCTGGACGCGCTACCTCTAGAATCAGGTTCAAGGCAGCGTCAGCGGTTGGCCGCAGTCGCCGAGGATGGTGATGCGGCTGTCGGTCGCCGGCGCGATCGGCGAGGACGCGGCGACGGCGGCGACGAGCACGTCGCGGAAGTCGAGCTGGTCGAAGGGCAGGCGCGCGTCCTCGGCGGTGGCGGCGAAGGCGACGTGGCCGTCGAGCCCGTCGCCGACGAAGTCGTTGACCGCGAGCTGCACGCGCGTGTCGGCGAGCAGGTCCACGCCGGCGTCGCGATCGTAGATGAGCGCGCCGCCGACCTCGAGGCGCGTGATGCGCGTGCCTTGGCGCATGATGGTGAGCTTGGCGACGTCGATGCGCTGCGTGTCGCCGCTGCAGTCGATGGTGTAGCGGCCGCCGCTGACGTCGAGGAGCGGGCCGCCGCCGTCGGCGCGCAGATCGGGCGGAAGCTGGGCCGCGCCGCGCTCGAGCGCGCTCTTGAGCGCAGCGCCGGTGACGGTGAGCACGACGGTGTCGTCGCGGAAGGGGAACCAGCCGGCGACGTCGACGTCGGTGAGCGCGCCGGGCGGGTAGAGCCGACCGAGCTTGGCGTCGATGGTGACGGGCACCGCGCCGGGCGCGATGTCGCCGCCGCGGATGGCGCCGGCGTTGATCAGCGCCAGCGGCACGTCGAAGCCCATCGAGCGCACGGCACCGGCGAGCGCGTCGGCCATGAAGTCGCCCATCGCCGACTCGCCGACACGCACGGTGGCGATGCGCGTGTCGAGCGTGACCGCCGCGGCGCCGACGACGGTGGCGCGCGGCGACGGCGGACCCGGCGGCTGGCAGGCGGCCAACGCGAGAGCGGCGAGAGCGGCGAGAGCGGGCGAACGCATTAAATCACTTTCCGCCCGCGTGCCCGCGCAGGCCGACGAACAAGTTGGCGGCGTTGGTGGGCAGGTCGTACCAGCCGTTCATCAGCGGCACCGCGATGGTGCGGCCGAACGCCAACATCAAGGTCGCGGTGAGCTCGAGGTGATCGCGCCACAAGGGCACGTTGAGGTTGATGGCGAGCTCGGAGTAGGCGGGCTGACGGAACACGGCCATGGCCTCGTCGGTGAAGCGGTTGTTGTTGGCCAGCGCCGAGACGTAGCGATAGGTGACGCCGAGCTGCAGGTTGGCCAGTTGCGTCGGCCAGCGCGTGCGCGCCAGCGGCGAGCTGACGGCGATGGCGTTGAAGCGGAGGCGCGGTAGATCGACGAGGCTGGTGTCGATGAAGCGGCGCTCGCCGTCGCTCTCGAAGCCGGGCAGCCCGCCGCCGGTCTGCATCGAGGTGA
>DASXOU010000089.1:0-3773 GCA_036494045.1 Polyangia bacterium
CGTTCACCGCCGAGGCCTCCTCGACGCCTTCGCCGCCGTCGGGGTTCGCGCGCGCCACGTAGAAGATGACCGGGCCGTTGACCGGATCGGAGGTGTACGCACCGCCGGGCCCGAGCGACGCCGTTTGAAACTCGATGCGGAAGCCCTCCAGATCTTCGGGGCCGTTGAAGGGGCTGCCGAGCGCGAGCACGGTGCCGAGCGTGCCGGTGAGGCCGGGGACGCTGGCGGCCGTCGCCAGCTTGTGGCCGTTGACGGCGGTGCCGTCGGCGAGCGTGCCGTGGACCTCGATGAAGTCGAACCCCGCGTTGCCCGAGCAGGCGCCGGCGGCGAGCAGCATGAGGACACACGATCGCGCAAACATTCGCGGAGAATCTACGATCAACGAGGCGCGTTGTCGACGGTGCCGCGGGCAAAGCCGTGGTAAAATGAGGCGATGTCGCGATTCGTGGCGCTCGTGCTCGCGTGCACGCTGTCGGCGGGCGCGGGCTGCGCGTCGGCGGAGAACGCGCTTCCCGGCGACGATCGCGACCTGTCGGCGCCCGCCGGCGACGACGGCGGCGGCGATCTGTCGATCGGACGTCCGAGCGACATGCTGCCCGGCGACGGCGGCGTGGCGCTGCCGACGTGCGCCGCCGGCAAGCACATCGTCGTCAACGAAGTGAAGACCGGCGGGACCGCCTCCGCGGACGACGAGTTCGTCGAGCTCTACAACCCGTGCGCCATCGACATCGATCTCGCCGGCTCGACGCTGGTGCATCGCTCCGCCACCGGCACGACCGAGACGCTCATCATCACGCTAAACGAGACGATCATCTCCGGCGGCTATCTCCTCGTCGCCGGGCTCAACTACACCGGCAGCGGCACGCCCGATCAAACCTACGGCGGCGCGGGCGACTTCGCGCAAGCGGGCGGCGGCGTCGGGCTACGCGACACCACCGGCGCGCTCATCGACTCGATGGGCTACGGCAGCGGTACGACCAACGCGCTCGTCGAAGGCGCGCCGGCGGCGGCGCCGGCGAGCGGACAATCGATCGCGCGCACGCCCAACGGCGCCGACAGCAATCACAACGACGCCGACTTCGCCGTGGCGACGACGCCGACGCCACGCGCCGCCAATTGACACGACGCGGGCGCGCGCCCTACCGTTGAGCCGTGCGGGGTGTGCGTGGGATCGTGTTGGCGCTGCTGGCGACGGTGGCGACGAGCCCGCGCGCGCACGCGGAGTCGGCCGAGGCGCAGGTCGAGCGGCTCGCGGCCGACGCGGTAAACGCCTATCGCGGCGCCGACTACAACCGCGCCATCGAGCTTTTGAACCGCGCCTACGAGATCCGCCAGGTGCCGGCGCTGCTCTACAACATGGCCAAGGCGTACGACAAGCTCGGCGACGTCGAGCACGCCTACGACGCCTATCGTCGCTACGCCGACTCCGCCGACGCCGATCCGAAGCTGAAGGCCAAGGCCGACGCGCGCCTCGCCGTGCTCGAGTCGGTGCGGCGCAAGCAGGAGAAGCCGCACCGGCTCGCCGAGCCGACGCCGACGACGCCGCCGGAGGTCGAGCATCCGCCGCCGAAGCCGGCGGTGATCGAGCCGCCGCCGTCGCAGCCGCTGCCGCCGACGGCCGAGCAGATCAAGGAGGAGCTGAAGGGCGAGCGGCAGCATCAGCGGCGACGCGATCGCTACGTCGCGCTCGGGCTCGGCATCGGCGTGGTCGCCTTCGCGGCGACGGCGATCGGCCTGTCGACGGAGGCGCTGCAGCTGCAGTCGCAGTGGTCGTCGCTGTACGGCGGCAACGAAGCCGATCGGCGCGCGGTCAAGGACGACGCGCTCCTGCACGCCGGCGTCGCCGACGGGTTCTACGCGGCGACGGCGGTGGCGGCGGGCATCGGCGCCTACTTCTTGTATCGCGGGTTTCGGCCCGAGCCGTCGGCGCCGTCGCTGGCTCTCTTGCCGTCGCTGTCGCCGGCCGGCGCCGGGCTCGTCGCCGCGGGGCGATTCTGATGCGCGCACTTGTTTTCTGCGCGAGCGTGATGCTGTGCGGCTGCTCGGCCGTCCTCAGCTTTCACGAGTGCAACGTCGACAAAGACTGTAGCGGCACCACGCCCGCCGGCACGCCGCTCTACTGCAGCGACGATCACATGTGCGTCGGCGCCATCCCCGACGCGCGCCTGTGTCAGCAGTCGGTGCCGCCGCCGCCGATGGCCATCCCCGACGGCGCGCTCATCGTCGGCGGGCTCTATCGAACCTCGGGCGCCAACGACGTCAACGATCACACCTTCCGCAACGCCGCCGATCTGGCCGCCAGCGAGCTCGGCGCGATGTATCCGATCGCGCATATCGTCTGCGACACCGCCGGCGATCCCGATCAAGCGGCGCGCGCCTACGACGTCGTCATCGATCGCTTCGGCGCGCAGGTGATCGTCGGCCCCGACACCAGCGACGAAGTCTTCGCCGTCGCCAAGGAGGTCGAGTCGCGCGGCGTGCCGCTGATCTCGCCGTCGGCGACCAACCCCAACATCAGCGGGCTCGACGACGACAGCCTCGTCTGGCGCACCGCCGCCAGCGACAACCTGCAAGCGATTGTGCTGGCCACGCTGCCGGCGGCGGGCGCCAAGCTCGACATCATCTTCGTCAGCGACAGCGCCTACGCCACCGGGCTCGAAGACGCGTTCCTCTCCAACTACCCCGGCAGCGTCGCCAACACGCTCGGCTTTCCGAGCGGCGACACCGCGACGATGAACTCTGTCGTCGCCACCGCGTCGAACGACGCGCCCACCGACGCGCTCCTCATCGCCGACTTCGACGCGCCGCCGCTCATGGCCGCCGTCGCCAAGGCGAGCGGGCTTGCCACCACGCAATTCCTCATGACCGACAGCGCCAAGAAGCCTTCGTTGTGGGGCCAGCTCGGCGGCGTCTACACCGTGATGTCGCGCGTGCGCGGCACCGGCCCGGCCAACCCGAGCTTCGACGATCCGTCGGGCATGGCGTTCGCCGTCATGCAGACCAACTACAAAGCCAAGTTCGGCGGCGAAGATCCCGCCGAGACCGCGTTCGTCGGCAACGCCTACGACGCGTTCTACGCGGCCGCCTTCGCCGGGCTGTCGCTGCCGGCAGGCAAGCGCGCAGGCAAGAACATCGTCGCCAACCTGGGCCGCATGTCCGACGGCAGCGGCACCTCCGTCGTCGTCGGGCCCAACAGCATCTCCGCCGGCGTGACGACGTTGCAAAATGGCGGCACCATCAACTTGACGGGCACGTCCGGCCCCATCGACTTCGACGCCAACGGCGACGTGAAGTCGGCGCCGATCGAGAAGTGGAGCGTCGACATCTCGGGCGCGATGCCCATGTTCCGCACCGACGCCATCGTCGTGCCCTAGCGTCTCGTGGTAAAATGCCGCTCGTGCCGGCGTTCTCGCCGCATCGCTTCGGTCAGTACACGCTCACCGCCCGCCTCGGCCGCGGAGGCATGGCCGACGTGTATCGTGCGCGCCGCGAAGGCGCCGCCGGCTTCGAGCGCACCGTCGTCGTCAAGAAGATCCTCGGCTCGCACAACGAAGACCCGCAGTTCGTCGACATGTTCATCAACGAGGCGAAGATCTCGTCGCAGCTGACCCATCCGAACATCGTGCAGGTCTACGAGCTCGGCGAGCAGGACGGCGAGTTCTTCATCGTGATGGAGTACGTCAAGGGCAAGGACCTCCTGCGCCTTTTGCGCGCGCTCGCGCAGAACAAGCCGGAGTCGCCCGCGGTGCCGCCGCTGGTGGCCGCCTACGTCG
>DASXOU010000090.1:0-6883 GCA_036494045.1 Polyangia bacterium
TCGCCTTCGTCGTCGTGGTCATGCCCGACGCGCTCGACGGCGGCTGGCCGCTCGTCGGCGTCACCATGGCCATGTTCACCGCCGTGCGCATCTGGACCAGCATCGTCGAGCCGTCGCTGTCGTACCTGTTCGGCTGGCGCCGCCGCCGCATCGAGCGCGCCTTCGCCGACTTCGAGCGCCGCTCGCTCGACGCCCGCTCCACCGACGACGTCGCCCTGTGCCTGGCCGAGGCGCTGCACGACGCCTTCGACGCGCACCTGTCGCGCGTCCTGCCCGCCGACCGCGATCGCGCCGGCGAGCACGGCAGCATCGCCGTCGCCGAGAGCGCGCTGCGCGAGACCGGCATGCCGATCCTGCGCGACCTCATCGATCTCGAAGACGCGCGCGCGCCGCGCCTCCTCGACGCGCTCGACCGCCTCGGCGCCGACGCGCTCCTGCCTTTGTCGCGCGACAAGCAGCTGCAAGCGATGGCCGTCGTCGGCGGCGCCGCGCTCTCGCCCGCCGACGACATCCTCGCCGACGAGCTGCGCCGCATCGGCCACCGCGCCGCGCTCGCGTGGGTCAACGCGCGCCTCTATCACGAGGTCGCGCGCCGCTCCGCCGGCCTCGAGGCGCAAGTGCGCCTGCGCACCGCCGAGCTCGAAGAGGCGCTCACGGAGCTCAAGAGCGCGCAGGCGCGTCTCGTCGAAGCCGAGCGCAGCTCGTCGCTGGGCCTGCTCGTCGCCGGCGTGTCGCACGAGATCAACAACGCGCTCAACATCATCCACGCGAACACGCCGTCGCTCATCCGCTACAGCCAGCGCTACGACACCCTCGTCGACGAAGTGCAGGATCCCGAGGTGCAGAACGCGCGCACGCTCCTGCCCTACGCCATCGCCGCCTGCACCGACGCCACGCGCCGCACCCGCGCCATCGTCGAGGATCTGCGCAAGTTCGCGCGCCCCGACACCGAGCGCCGCCTGGTGCGCGTGCAGGAGGGCCTCGACGCCGCGCTCAACCTCTTGCGCCGCCGCACCGACGGCCGCCTCGACGTCGCCCGCGTCTACGCCGGCACCCCCAGCGTCGACGGCTACCCCGGCCAGCTCAACCAATGCTTCTTCAATTTGCTCTTGAACGCCGTCGAAGCCGCGCGCTCGGAGATCTGGGTCGTCCTGCGCCAGCGCGAAGACTCGGGCGGAATGGAGCTCATCATCAGCGACGACGGCGAAGGCATCGACGGCGTCGATCAAGATCGCGTCTTCCAGCCCTTCTACACCACCAAGCCCAAAGCCGCCGGCCTCGGCCTCACCGTCTCGCGCGCGATCGTGCAGCGTCACGGCGGCTCGCTCACGCTGACCTCGGATCCCGGCGCCGGCGCCACCGTGCGCGTGACGCTGCCGCCGACGGCGCCCGAGCGCGACGACGCGCGGAGTGGGCAATGAGCGGCCGCGTCCTCATCTACGACACCGACACCGCGCGCATCGGCCGCCTCGCCCAGGCGGTCACCGAAGCCGGCGGCGAGCCCTTCGAAGTCTCGAGCGCCGCCGCCGCCGTGCGCGCCGCCGCCTCCTGCGAGCTGGTGCTCCTCGCCGGCGAAGAAGGGCTGGCGGCGCTCTCGGCGATCTCCGCCGCGCAGCCGACGCTGCCGCGCATCACGCTCGTCGGCCCGGTCAACGCCGGCGACGTCGAGCGCCTCGTCGCCGCCATCCGCGCCGCCCTCGTCCCTCATCGCCCGCAGACGCCCGACTTCGACTCGCTCACGCGAGACCGCCTCACCGGCGCGCTCGGCTGGCACTACTTCCGCATGCGCCTCGCCGAGGAGCTCGATCGCGCCGGCCGCTACACGCGCGCCCTCTCGCTCCTCATCGTCGATCTCGACGATCTGCGCGGCCTCAACGATCGCCTCGGCCGCGCCGCCGGCGACTTCGCCCTCGCCCAAGTCGCCACCGCGCTCATCTCCGGCGCGCGCTCGGTCGACTTCGTCGGCCGCTGGGCCGGCGGCGCCTTCGCGCTGCTGCTGCCCGAAACCGCCGTCGGTGCCGCCTACGGCCTCGCCGAGCGTCTGCGCGCCGATCTGGCCGCGCGCCGCCTGCCCGCGCCGCCCGCGCTCTTGCATCCGAGCCGCCCATTGCGCGTGACCATGAGCTGCGGCGTCGCGTCGCTGTACAAGGACGGCGCCGCCCATCCCGGCACGCTCGTCGCCCGCGCCGACCACGCGCTGTGGCGCGCCAAGCTCGGCGGCCGCAACCGGTCGATCGTGGATTGATGGGCGCGGATTGATGGACCGGCATCATTAATATGCAACTGCAGCTGCACGCCACGCCGTGGATGGGCGCCTACTTCGCCTCCGGCGTGCTCGGCATCGTCCTGACCTCGCTGGTCAACGCGCGTGGACGCGGCCCGGTGCGCACGCAGCTGGCGCTTCTCTTGACCGGGGTCTCGGCGATCCTGTTCACCACCGGCTTCGTCTTCGCCGCCGACAACGAGCCCACGGCCACCGCTTGCGTGCGCTTCTCGCAAGCCGTCGTCGTCTGGCTGCCGTTCGCCGGCATCCGCTTCGCCAGCGCGCTCGCGAAAAAGAAGATGCCGCTGCTCTCGCGCCTGACGCTGGTGACGGCGCCGCTGGCGTCGGCGCTCACGCTGGCGACGCCGTGGGTCATCGCCGGCACGCGCCGCTATCCCTACGGCTGGGCCGGCGTCGCCGGTCCGTTCTATCCGCTCATCCTCGCCGAGATGCTCACGCTCAACGCAGTGCCGCTGGTGCTCTTCGACGCGCTCCGCGTCGAGAAGCGCAAGCTCGAGCGCCGCCAGCTCGGCAACGTGCTCGTCGCCGCCGCCGTCGGCATGCTCGCCTTCGTCGACATCCTGCCGCTCATCGGCATCGACGCGCCGCCGATCGGCTGGATTCCGCTGCTCGCCGCCGCCGCCGGCCTCCTGCTCGCGATCGTGCGCCATCGCTTCCTCGACATCCGTCTGGCGCTGCAGCGCACCTTGTGGTGGCTCGTGTCCTCCGTCGCTGGCGGCTTTCTCTTGTGCCTGGTCGCCTGGCCGCTCGGTCATCTCGCCGGCGGGCGCCGCCTGCCGCTCATCCTCGTCGTCGCGGCGCTCCTGCTCATCATGCGCGTCTGGCTCGGCATCGGCCAATCGCGCCTCGACCGTCTCGTCGGCCGCCGCCGCCGCGATCTCGACGCCGAGATGGCGCAGCTCACCGACTCGGCGGCGACGTTGCAGACCACCGAAGAGCTCGGCCGCGCCGTCGATCGCTTCCTGGCCGCGCTCGATCGCCGCCTCTCGGCGCTGGTGGTCATCGAGCCGTCGGGCCGCGCGCGCGTCACCTGGTCGGCGTGGGGCTCGGTGCCGGCGCCGGCGCGCAACTCGCCGCTCTTCGCCGATCTCTTCGGCGCGCGGCTCTTGTTGTCGCGCGATCAGGTGCGCATGGGCGGCTCCGTCGAGATCCAGCGCGCCTGCGTACGCTGGGGCGCCGAGTACATCGGCCCCCTCATCGACGGCGAGGAGCTCCTCGGCGTCATCGCCATCGCCCCCAAAGCCGGCGGCGGCCTCGCCGACGGCCTCGAGCTCGAGTCGCTCGATCGCATGTGCGTCACCATCACGGCCGCGCTCGCCTCCGCGCGCCTCTACGAGCGGCTCCGCGGCCTGCACGACGAGCTCGAGGAAAAAGCCGAAGCGCGCTCGGTCTCCCTGGCCAAGGCGCTGCGCGATCTGCGCGGCGCCGAGCAGCGCCTGGTGCAGTCGGAGAAGCTGGCCGCGCTCGGCCAGATCGTCGGTGGCGTCGCCGCCGATCTCGCCGACGAGGTCCGCGGCGTGCACACCCGCGTCGCCGAGGTCCGCGCCCACACCGAGACGGTCGCGCGCGCCGTCGCCGCCCGCCTCGACGCCGATCCCGCGCTCGCCGACGACGAGCTGCGCGACATGTCGCGCGACCTCGGCCCGCTGCTCGACGCCGTCGGTGAAGGCGGCCGCCGCGCGCTCACCATCGCGCAGGATCTCTCGCGCTTCGCCCCGTCCGACGGCGACGACGACGCTCCCCGCGAACGCTCGAGCGCGCGCATCGAAGAGCTCGTGGACGCCACGCTCAAGCTGTGCGCCGGGCACCTGCGCCAGGTCAGCGTCGTGCGCGACTACGACGCCGAGCTTCCGCCCGTCGCCGTCGAGACTGGCCCGCTCGGCCAGGTGGTCCTCAACCTCGTCCTCAACGCCACCCAAGCGATGCGCGGCGTCGGCACGCTCACCATCGCCACGCGCCGCTGCGAGCTCGACGGCCGCGCCGCCGCCGAGCTCGCCGTGCGCGACACCGGCCCCGGCATCGAGCCCGAGATCCTGCCGCGCATCTTCGAGCCGTTCTTCTCGACCAAGGGCCACACGCTCGGCACCGGCCTCGGGCTCAGCGTCAGCTACGGCATCGTCGAGCGCCACGGCGGCCGCATCCACGTCGAGTCTGCGCTCGGCGCCGGCACCACCTTTCGCGTGCAGCTCCCGCTCTAACCCGGCGGCCGCCGCGGCTGGGTGGGGCACTGCAACCGCAGTTTACCGGTGGGGTGAGGAGTCTCCCCCCCATGAGGGGGGTCTGGGCAGTCCGCTGAGGTCAGATGACCCCCTCGAATCGCGTACTTCCGTGCACTTTTTGGCTGGCGCGCAACTTGAAGTGGGGCGGTGGCGAGACCCGAACGACCAAAGGAGCCCGCGATGCGCCGTAGACACTCAATCCTCCCGATCGCCTTCGTCGCCACGTTGATGGGCGGCTGCCTCGGATCGTTCGGCGCTCCGGGTGAAGGCACCGGCACCGGCACCAGCACCGGCGGCACCAGCACCGGCGGCACCAGCACCGGCACCGGCGGCGGCGACGATGGCGTCGCCAGTGGCGGCGGCGGCACCATGACGCCCCCGACTCCGACGATGCCGCCGGCCGCGCAAGGCAGCTTCGCGGCCGCGCTCGACAAGGCGACCGACTCGATCCGCCTCAACGAGACCAAGAACTACACGCTGACGCTCACGCCGTCGGACGGCCTCACGGGCGGTGTCACGCTCGCGCTCGACACTCCGCCGGCCGGCGTCACTGCGGTCTTCACGCCCGCGACGGTCAACATCACGGACGCCAACCCGGTCACCGTCGCGGTCGCGCTCACCGTCGCGTCCGACGCGTCGTCGACCACATCGGCGGCGGTCGCGATCAAGGCGACCTCGGGCTCGATCAACGCTTCGGCCAGCCTCGGCCTGACCATCCCCGCCGAGCTGCTCATCCAGATCAACAAGGGCGTCGCCATCGGCACGGCCGGCTCGCCGAACATGACCGCCTTCGGCCAGTCGACGGCGATGAACGTGAAGTACGTGACCGGCCTCAAGGTCACCTTCATCAACAACGACATCATCAACCACGAGATGCACATGCAGGGCTCGGCCAACTCGGCCGGCATCGCGCACGAAGGCGGCCCGCTCATGGCGAGCGCCGGCAACGTCTACACGCAGACCATCAACGGCCCCGCGACCATCAAGGCGGGCGACTGGCGCTGCCACATCCACCCGAACATGGCGGGCTTCGACATCAACATCCAGTAGCGCCGACAACAGGCGCGACCGCGCCGGGCCCGCGAGTTGACCATGCTCGCGGGCCCGTTTTTTTTCGAGCTCATCGTCCAGTAGCCTCCGTTTGACGGCGCCGTATAGTCCCGTCATGCCGCAAGCGTTCAACCCCTACATCGCCGGCCACTTCGTCCCGACCGCCGAGCGCCGCGACCTGCGCGCGCCGTTCGACGGCAGCCACTTCGCCACCGTCGGCCTGTGCAGCCCCGCCGAGCTCGACGACGCCATCGCCGCCGGCGCCCGCGCCGCGCCCGCCACCGCCGCGCTCTCGGCCTACGAGCGCGCATCGATCCTGCGCGCCGTCGCCGCCGGCGTGCGCGCGCGCCGCGAAGAGCTCGCGCTCGGCATGTGCTACGAGTCGGGCAAGCCGATCGGCGACGCCTTCGCCGAGGTCGATCGCGCCGAGCACTGCTTCGAGATCGCCGCCGCCGAAGCCGAGCGCATCTACGGCGAGGTCATCCCGCTCGATCTGCGCCCGTCGTCCGCCGGCCGCACCGGCGTCATGCGCCGCTTCCCCGTCGGCCTCGTCGCCGGCATCGCACCGTTCAACTTCCCGCTCAACCTCGCCGTGCACAAGATCGCGCCCGCCATGGCCGCCGGCTGCCCGATCGTGCTCAAGCCGGCCACGCAGACGCCGACCTCGACGCTGCGCCTGGCCGAGATCATCGACGCCACCGCCTGGCCCAAGGGCGCGCTCTCCGTCGTCCCGGCCACCCGCGAAGCCGCCGACATCCTCACCACCGACGAGCGCATCGCGCTCATCAGCTTCACCGGCTCGGGCGAGGTCGGCTGGCGCATCAAGGCGCGCGCCGGCAAGAAGAAGGTGGTGCTCGAGCTCGGCGGCAACGGGGCCGCCATCATCGACGAATCGGCCGATCTCGACTTCGCCGTCCCGAAGCTCGTCTACGGCGCCTTCAGCTACGCCGGCCAGAAGTGCATCAGCGTGCAGCGCATCTTCGTGCACGCGCGCCGCTGGGACGAGTTCGTGCCCGCCTTCGTCGAGAGCGCCCGCCGCGTCAAGTGCGGCGACCCGCGCGACGCCGAGGTGCTGGTCGGCCCGATGATCGACGAAGCCAACGCCAAGCGCGTCGAGAGCTGGATCGACGAGGCGCGCCGCCTCGGCGCCGAGCAGCTGGTGGGCGGCAAGCGCCAGGGCAGCCTCGTCCCGCCAACCGTGTTGACACAGGTGCCGCGCGAGGCGCACCTCGATCGCGTCGAAGCGTTCGGCCCCACCGTCAACCTCGAGCGCGTCGCTGATTTCGACGAAGCCATCGCCCGCGTCAACGACTCCAGCTTCGGCCTCCAG
>DASXOU010000091.1:0-6786 GCA_036494045.1 Polyangia bacterium
CGGTCATCATGTCCGCGGAATTGTCGGCTCAAATACGTTTCTAGATTTTCAATTTCCCCGAAGCAACGATCGATTCCTCGACGGTGCCGCTCTTATTTAACCGGCGTAAATCCGTTTCCGCTGTCTTGACAATAATTCGAAAAAAAAGTTAATATACGCCCACGCGGCGTAATTCTACGTGCCGCGTTGCGCGAGGCTTAGAGATGAAACGCGGCTGGGCCCGAACTCTGGCGTTTGCATCGCTCCTGCCGCTTGCCGCGTCGCTCGGCTGCGATGCGCTGACGGTCCACTCCTTCGCCGGCACCGTCATGCAGTTCACGCTCGCCGGCGTCACGGCGCAGTCGATCGCGGCGAATCAGCACCTCGAGCTGTGGGCGCGAACGCAGTACGACGACATCGTCCGCGTCAACGGCTACACGAACCTCGGCACGGGCGCGACCGCGAACGGACTCATGATCCGGCAGGCGATCAGCTTGAAGGAGCCGTGCATGATCGACGGCTACTATTTCGCCGGCGAGCCGGACAGCGGCAACCTTCTCACGTCAGCGGCGGCGTACACGTCGTCCATTTCGCAGGGCGGCGTGACGCAGACGCCGGCGGACCAGGCGCAGCAGGTGATCGATCGCATTCACCAGCTGACGGATGCCCCGGGCGCGGTGAGCCCGCTGCTCGCCGTGCTGCCATACGACCCGAACGTGCCGCCGTCGATTCCGGATAGCGCGTCGTCGACGGAGCGGCGCACGGCGTGCGATGCCTACGTCGCGGACCCGCTGGCGTACGTCCCGAACCCCTTTCAGGTCACCGCCCCGCTCAAGGGCGTCGTCTACGGATTCGTGTCGTTCACTACGCTCACACCACCCGCGAACTACGACGGGTTTCGCATCGACACGCCGCTCAATTTGAAAGGCGTTCAGGAGCTGTTCTTCACGGTCGAGAATGCGACTGTCGACCCAAAAAATCGCGGCCCGCTCTTCCTGACGTCGACGAAGACCCAGGGCGGCGTCGACGTCGTGCACTTCGATCTGATCCACGCCGACCCGGCGGGAACCGCGTCGGGGACGGCGGCTTTGCTCGTCGATTTGGACCAAGACCCGGTCCAGTTCTGAGCGCGCTCGGAACCGGTCTCAGGAGGAGTCTATGACCCGCAGGTTTTTGCCGATCTCGATCGCTGTCGCCGTCGCCGCCTCGCTCGGCATCTCGCTCACGAGCTGCAACGAGCCGAGCTGTGGCCCGGGCACCGTCCAACAGCAGCAGAAGGACGGCTCGCTCAAGTGCATCCCCGCCGACATCCAATCGGCCGACATCCCCTGCGACGTCGACGCGGGCATGGTCAAGATCGTCGGCGGCATCTGCGTGCCGGCGGTGGCCTGCGATCCCAACTCGACGATGACGGCGAACGGCATCTGCTTCGGAACCGGCACCGTTCAGGCCGCATGCAAGACGCCCGCGTCCGGCAAGTCGTGCATCGACGGCACGATTTACGACTTCACCACCAACATGAAGAACACCAAGCAGGTCGACGCGCTCCTCTACAACGCGACCGATCTGCTCGGGGCCAATCCGATGCCGATTTCGCAAGGCACCGTCTCGAGCGACGGCTCCGGCTTCGTCTTTCAGGACTTCACTCCGCCGGGCCTGATGCTCGTCGTCATCGTCATCGGCAGCCAGACGATGGGGATGGTCCCTGCCGGAACCGGCGGACAGGGCATCGTCTCGAACGCGGTCTTCCACGTCGACGGCTACGCCCTGCAGCAGAAGGATGTCGCCGGCTGGAACTTCGACGTCACGGCCGGCGGTGCTTACATCGCGCGCTTCTTCAACGACCCGGCGTCGCCGGCGTCCAACGTCCGCAACGATGAAACCCACCCGCAGTCGGGAGTGACGCTCACCAAGGACGGCGCCGACGCGATGGCCCAGTACTTCAACGACACGCTCACCGCGATCGACGGCTCGCTGACGGCGACGGGCGCCTCGGGCACCGCCATCGTCGCGTCGCCGGTGCCGATGGGCGGCATGTTCCCGACGTTCTCGGGCATGGGCGGCGGCATCACGACCTGGGAATCGTTCCCCGGCGGCTCGGCGCCCAACCTCGTGATCATCACGCGTTTCCACCCGAAGACGTGACGCGACGACACCGATGGCGAACGCGACAGGGGGCTTCCTAGATCATGCGTAAACCGAGCGCGCCACTCCTCGCGGCCGTCGGTCTCGCTGCCGTCGTCGCCGCCGCCGGTTCGGCACGCGCGCAACGCGGCGTCGACTCCGAGCTCTTCCGCCACGCGCTCGACAGCTACGGCATCTTCACCGTCGACCGCGCGCAGACCTCGCATCAGTGGGACTGGGGCTTCAAGCTCTTCGTCGACTACGCCGCCAATCCGCTCAAGCTCGACATCTGCCCCGCCGTCGGCAACTGCTCGCTCGCGACCAACGGCAAGGCGCCCGGCAACATCGCCGTCATGGGCTGGCAAGCCGTCATGCACTTCGGCTTCCACCTCGGCCTGACCGATTGGCTCGAGTTCGTCGCCGACATCCCCGTCTCCGCGCAAGGCTACACCGATGCTTACGGCCACTACGGCTCGGCGGCGTCGAGTGACATCACGACCGCGCGCACCGGCTTTTACGCCAACTCGCCGTACACCAACGTGCCGCCGCCGAACGCCGCGCCGCTCGATTGGCGGCTCGGCTTCAAGGCGCGCATCCTCCGCGCCGGCATGTTCGGCCTCGCCGCCGCCGCGGTCGTCACGCTGCCCCTCGGCGACGACTCGGCCTTCCTCGGCGACGGCGGCTTCACCTTCCGCCCGACGGTGATCGCCGACGTCACCAAGGGGCCGGTGACCGCGGCCATCAACCTCGGCGCCATCATCCGCCCCGAGACGATCGTTCTGGCGCCCAACGATCCGGCGCTGGCGAGCGGCATGGCGCCCACCCCGCGCTCGCTCATCGATCTCAGCCACGAGCTCACCTGGTCGGCGGGCTTCTCGTACCGCTTCATCCGCTGGGTTGCCGTCGCCGCAGAAGTCTTCGGCTACGTCCCGCTCGTGACCTCGCGCTCGGGACCGCTCGACGCGCCCAAGGACTACACCGCCGACGTCGCCGGCGGCTTTCAATTCTTCCCGGTCAAGGACGTCTCGGTCGGCGTCGGCGCCGGCGCCGGCATCATCACCTCCGCCGAGCGCCGCGACGACTTCCGCGTCTTTGGCGGCGTCACCTGGGCGCCCGCCGAGGGCAAGGGCGGCGTGGCCGCGGGCGGCATCGACACCGACGGCGACGGCATCCCCGACGCGCAGGATCTCTGCCCGACGGAGCCCGAGGACAAGGACGGCTTCGACGACGAGGACGGCTGCCCCGATCCGGACAACGATCAGGACGGCATCCCCGACAAGCTCGACAAGTGCCCGAACGATCCGGAAGACAAAGACGGCTTCGAGGACGAGGACGGCTGCCCGGATCTCGACAACGACGGCGACGGCATCCCCGACGCGCAGGACAAGTGCCCGAACGATCCGGAAGACAAGGACGGCTTCCAGGACGACGACGGCTGCCCGGATCTCGACAACGACGGCGACGGCATCCCGGACGCGATCGACAAGTGCCCGAACGAGCCGGAGACGTTCAACGGCGTCGACGACACCGACGGCTGCCCCGACTCGGGCGGTCAGGTGACCATCGCCGGCGGCAAGATCGAGCTGCCCGAGAACATCAACTTCGACACCGGCTCCGACAAGATCGCGGGCCGCTCGGAAGCGCTGATGGACCGCATCGCCGAGAAGATCAAGGCCAACCCGGGCGTGAAGCGAATCCGCATCGAAGGTCACACCGACGACGTCGGCGGCGCCAAGAAGAACCAGGAGCTGTCGCAGGCGCGCGCCGAGTCGGTGCGCAACTTCCTCATCAAGAAGGGGATCGAGGCGGATCGGCTCCAGGCGGTCGGCTACGGCGACACCAGGCCGCTCGACAAACGCAAGACGGCTGATGCTCGCGCGAAGAACCGCCGCGTCGAGTTCATCATCGTGGAGCAATAAGCGATGAAACGGACGCTAATACATTCGTTCATCGCGGTGGCCCTGCTGTCGACGGGGGTCGCGCACGCGCAAGACGTCGCGCTGCCGGAGCCGGTGACCCAGCCGACGACGAAGCCGGCGAGCGGCGACAACAACGAGCCCGAGATCGCGCTCGACACCGAGCGCGAGATCGATCTCGCCAACATCGTGACCTCGGCGGCCAAGGGCGTCACCACGGTTCAGGAAGCGCCGGCGATCATCACCATCATCACGGCCGACGAGATCAAGGCGCGCGGCGAGCGCTATCTCAGCGACGCGCTCTCGACGGTCCCCGGCTGGTATCACCTCGGCGCCATCGGCGATCAGGTCGACCAGATGGCGGTGCGCGGCGTCGGCCAAGCCATGCTGCTCATGCGCGACGGCCTCTCCTTGTTCGATCCGTGGGGCAACATCGCGTGGCAGGGGCGCACGCAGCCGATGGAGACGGTCAAGCGTATCGAGGTCGTGACCGGCCCCGGCGGCGTGCTCTGGGGCGCCAACTCGTTCCTCGGCATCGCCAACCTCATCACCAAGGACGCCGAGGACGTCAACGGCCTCGAGCTCGCCGCCGGTTACGGCGACGGTCCCGGCAACAAGCAGGACTTCAAGGGCTATGCGCTGTTCGGCAAGACCTTCTTCAACGGCAAGCTGAAGCTGTTCCAGCACATCTCGTACGAGTCGTTCATCGGCGAGACCTACGACATCCCGCAGTTCCTGGTCTCGTCGCCGGCGCCGCAGCCGGGCGGCATCGCCTACTTCGCCAACAATGCGCCGCGCGATCCGTCGCGCTCGTGGATGGTGCTCGTCGACGGCAAATACTCGTTCGGCCCCGTCTCGCTCTACTACATGGTGCCGTTCGGCGACGTGCACCCGAACCTCGTGTTCGCCAACGCCGTGCAGCAGGGCGACACCTGGAACTCCTACGATCGCTACGCCGTCCTCGAGTACAAGGATCGCTTCGCCAAGGATCGCGTCGGCATTTCGGTCAAGGCCTACGGCACTCAGTTCGTGCAGGACTTCTCGATTCAGCTCTTCCCGTCGAGCTCGTTCCTGCCGCCGGCGTCGGCGAGGGATCTGGGCGGCATCCACTTCAGCTTCGCCGGACAGCAGATCTTCCGCTTCGGCGGCACCGCCGACCTCGACGTGAACCTGCCGTTCCAGATCAAGCTGCTCGCCGGCGGCGAGTTCTTCTACGAGGGCCTGCGCAACTCGAACGTGAAGTTCTCCGATCCGCAGACCGTCGACGCGCTGCCGGTCCTCTGCCCGGTGACGCCGATGGGCACCGGCTTCGAGCGCATCCCGCTCTGCCCGCGCATCTACGGTGACGACACCGGCCGCTACGTCGCCGCCGGTTACGTCGACGCGCAGTGGCACCCGTTCCAGAAGCTCGCGGTCGACGGCGGCGTTCGTATCCAGAAGGGCTTCGGCGACCTGCCCTACGACCTCGTGCCGCTCGGCTCTGCCGCGATCGTCTACAACTTCTTGCCCGACTATCACATCAAGCTGAACTACGCGACCGGCTTCCGCTCGCCGGTGTTCCAGAACACGTCGATCCCGGCCGGCGGCATCAGCTACGGCTCGAACCCGAACCTGCAGACGGAATCGTCGCAGTCGTTCCAGGGCGAGCTCAACGCACGACTCCTGCGCAACATCCGCAAGGTGCGCGAGCTCGAAGTCCGCGCCGACTACTCGTACACCGTGCTGTCGGACCTCATCCAGATCCGCGACGGCGCCTACCAGAACTCCGGCAAGCGCGCCATCCACTCGGTCGAGGGCTACGCCAAGCTCTACCTGAACGGCGATCACTTCCTGCAGGCGTCGTACACGTACCTGAACTCGACGACCACCGACGGTGGCGTGGTGCGCACAACGCCGAACCACTGGGCGGTGCTCGGCGCCTCGTTCAACATCGTCAAGAACCTGCTCGACCTCAACATGAACCTGCAGGTCTTCGGCGCCTATGAAGACGTCAACCGCGTGCCGACGACGAACGCCGGCGGCGTCGGCGGCACTCAGTTCACCAGCACCACTTCGGCGCAGACGACCGACCTCGCGTTCGATCGCTTGACGCCGGTGGCGCAGCTGCAGCTCGGCTTCCGCCTGCGCTTCCTGAAGGACAAGCTGCAGTTCTCGGGGCAGTTCTACAACGTGCTCAACCAGCACTTTTACTACACCGACAACTTCGCGGACCTGACGCCCACCGTCGAGATAACGCCGCTGCCGGCGCCCGGCTTCAATTTCTTCGCGAACCTGTCGTACCACTTCTGATAGCGTCAGCGACGTGAAGTCGTATCGCGAGCTGGCGCCTTTGGCGGCGCGCATGCGTGGCATCTTCTGTGACGTCGACGACACGCTCACGCATCGCGGCGTGCTGGTGCCGGCGGCCTACGACGCGATCGCGCGCGCGACCGACGCCGGCCTCCGCGTCGTCGCCGTGACCGGACGGCCAGCGGGCTGGGCCGAGGTGTTCGCGTGCACGTGGCCAATCGCCGGCGCCGTCGCGGAGAACGGCGCGTTCGCGGTGCGCCGCGCGCCGGACGGCAAGTCCGTCGAGCGCATGACCTGGGACGACGCCGACGCCTGCAGCGCCCACGGCGCCCGGCTGCGCGCGCTCGCCGACGAAGTCGTGCGCGACATCCCCGGCGCGCGTCTCGCCGACGACCAGTGGCTCCGCCGCTGCGACGTCGCCTTCGACATCGGCGAGACGCAGACGCTGCCGCCGGCGACCGTCGACGCGATCGCCGCG